>JAYVRO010000339.1:0-4882 GCA_043776165.1 Rubrivivax sp.
ACACCTTCGCCCAGGGCAGCCACGGTGCCGGCCACTTCGGTGCCCGGAATAAAGGGCAACGCCGGTTGGATTTGGTACTTTTTTTGAATGATCAGAACATCGGGGAAATTGACCGATGCGCTTGCGATGTTGATGAGCACTTCGCCGGCCTTCAAGGCGGGCAAGGTGATGTCTTCAACAACCAGGCTCTCGGCCGGGCCCCAGGCTTTGCAGACGACTGCTTTCATGTGGTTTGTCTCGCTCTATTGAGTTGGAAAGGCTTGGATTTTGTCCGCCGACGTTGGCGAAGTTGTCAGTTGGGCAAATGGGCGGCGTCCACCACTGCAAAGCTGCCGCTGAAACGGTCGAGTGAAGCGAAAAACTGCGCCAGCAAGGGCACTTGACCCGCGAGTTGCAATTGGCCTTCACTGATGGCTTGCAAGGGCGTGGTGCGCTGGCCCAGCAGGGCCTCAAGCGTGCTGCGCTGGAGAGTGAGCTGCACGTCGGTGGTGGGCAACACGTCAACACGAATGGCGTTCAACGCGCTGTTGCTCAAGCTCAGCAGCCAGAGCTCGCCACTGCATGTGAAGTGCCAGCCCATGCTGAACATCAAACCAGCGGCCTTGCCTGCGTTCAGACGCACGGCCAGCATGTCAAAGATCATCTCGTTGGTTAACCCGGCCGCCAAGGCATTGCTGGCAGGCCCGACGCTGGGAGGTTTTGGGGGGCCCTCGCGGTATTCACGTGCGGCCAACAAATACGAATTGCGCCAGGTGGCCGACTCGGCCTGAAAGCCCATTTGCTCCATGGCCTGCGCTGCCAGTTCACGTGCGCCAGTGTGTTCCGGGTGCGCATACACCGCGTGCTTCATCACCTCGCCCACCCAACGGAACTCACCGCGTTGCATATCGTTCTCAGCCCTCGCCATCACGGCGTTGATGCCGCCCATGTACTCGATGGTTTTCACTGCGGCTGCCACCGGTGGCAAGGCATGCAGGTTGGCCGGGTGCGAGTCGTACCAACTCAGGTAGCGCTGGTAGACGGCCTTGACGTTGTGGCTGACGGTGCCGTAGTAGCCGCGGGCATGCCAGCGCTGACCCAGGCTGGCTGGCCACACGGTTTGCATTTGCTCGGCAATCTCGGCTGGCTTCAATCCATGGCTCATCAGGCGCACGGTTTGGTCGTGCAAAACACGGTACATGTCGCGCTGCTCGGCAATGTATTGCTTCACGCGGGCGTTGCCAAAAGTTGGCCAGTGGTGCTGCGCCAGCACCACCATGCTGCGTTGGCCATAACGATGCAAGGCGATGTGCAGGTATTTGGCCCAGGCCAGTGCGTCGCGCACCTGCGCGCCGCGCAACGGACACAGGTTATGCATGGTGTGGTTGGCGTTTTCAGCCAGGTTCAGCGCACCTTCAGCGGGGAAGAAAAAATGCATCTCGGCCGGTGCTTCGGTCTCGGGCGTGAGTTGGAATTCGATCTCAACGCCATCAATCGTATGAACCTCATGTGGATCGTTAATCGACCACGTCGGCGCAATCAGCCCAGGCCGCGCCTTGGGCAAGTTTTTGCCCAAACCCGAGTCCACTTGGCCCGCAGGGCCAACGGGCAGCGTATTGCCAAACTGGTACTGCGTGCGCCGCGCCATGGCCACCCCGGCGATGACGTTTTCAGCCACCGCGTGATGCAAAAACCCGGCGGGGGCAATGACCTGAACCTGGCCCGCGTCGACATCGGCGCGGCTGACAAAACCCTCTGTGCCGCCAAAGTGGTCACCATGGCTGTGGCTGTAGATGACGGTGTGCACGCGGCGTTTGGCCTGCGGGTCGCGGTGCCGACGGTACAGCGCCAGCGCGGCGGCCGCGGTGTCAGGGCAGGTCAGGGTGTCGAGCACGATCAAGCCGGTGTCACCTTCGATCAGTGTGGTGTTGGCGATATCAAAACCACGCACTTGAAAGATGCGCGGCGTGACCTGAAACAAACCGTGCAAGCGGTTCAAACGTGCTTGCCGCCACAGACTGGGGTTCACCGTTGCAGGGCTCTTCTCGTCGTCAAGAAATGCGTAGGGCTTCATGCTCCACACCGTCAAGTCACCTCGACCTTTGACCTCGGCGTCAGGCGTGGTGGCGATGAAGCCCCGGTGGGCGTCGGCCACTTGTTCGGCGTCGTCCTCTGGTAGCTCAGCGGCAAGCAGGCGGTGGAAGTCGAGCGTGGCGCTGTAGACGGTGGGGGTGGGATGGGTCATGGTGGTCAAGCAGGCAATCAAGCGGGCAAGAGCGGGCAATCAAGCCCGTGGTTAAAAACGAGTGGGTCAGGTCGCAAATTTATACGTCGAGTAATGTCGAACGGTAATGCAGCAACTCGTCGATCGACTCATGAATATCAGCCAAGGCCGTGTGCGCCTGCTGCTTCTTGAAGCTCTCCATGGCGGAAGGCTTCCAGCGCCGCGCCAGCTCCTTGAGTGTGCTCACGTCCAAGTTGCGGTAGTGAAAAAAGGCTTCGAGTTTAGGCATGGTGTTGGCCAAAAAACGCCGGTCCTGGCAGATGGAATTGCCGCACATGGGGCTCTTGCCTTTGGGCACATAGCGCTTCAAGAAATCAATCACTGCGGCCTCGGCGGCGGCTTCATTCACGGCAGAGGCTTTCACCCGGTCGACGAGGCCACTCTTGCCATGCGTGCCCTTATTCCAGTTGTCCATGCCGTCCAGCGTAGCGTCGCTTTGGTGGATGGCAAACACAGGGCCCTCGACACGTTGGGTGATGTGGGCGTCAGTCACCACCACGGCCACTTCGATGATGCGGTCCTTGTCGGGGTAAAGGCCCGTCATCTCCAAGTCGATCCAGATCAGGTTGTTCTCGTGCAGGGGCAGTGAGGTGTCGGTCATGGTGCAGTGTGTTGAGGCCTGTAGCGAGTGCCCAGGCAGGCCGCGATTGTCCCGCAGCCCTACACTTGCGCCCCATGCAACAAAGCACCTTGACATTGGTTTTTTCGATCGCGCTGTTGGCCTCATTGGCAGTGAAGTTTTGGCTGGCCACGCGGCAAATGCGCCATGTGGCGGGGCACCGCAACGAAGTGCCGAAAGCTTTTGCCCAAAACATCAGCCTTGCAGCGCACCAAAAGGCGGCTGACTACACCTTGGCCAAGGGGCGGTTTGGTCTCATCAGCATGGCAGTCGGCACGGCCCTGTTGCTGGGTTGGACCCTGCTGGGCGGGCTTGACATGCTCAATGCGGTCCTGCTTAACACCGTGCAGCCGCGCTGGGGCAACATGGTCTACCAGCTCGCACTCTTGGTGGCTTTCACGGTCATCAGCTCGCTGCTGGATTTGCCGTTCGAGTGGTTCAGCACCTTTCGCATCGAGCAGCGGTTCGGCTTTAACCGGGTCACGCCCAGGCTCTTTGTTGTTGACATGCTCAAAGGTGCCTTGGTGGGCGCGGCCATCGGGCTGCCGTTAGCGGCCCTTATTTTGTGGATCATGGCGGCCACTGGTGGCCTGTGGTGGCTTTGGGCTTGGGGTGCGTGGGTGGCTTTCAACCTGCTGCTGCTGGTGCTGTACCCCACAGTGATCGCGCCACTCTTCAACAAGTTCGAGCCGCTGGCTGACGAAGCGTTGAAGAGTCGCGTCACCTCACTCATGCAACGCAGCGGTTTTGCAGCGAAGGGCTTGTTTGTGATGGACGGCAGCAAGCGTTCTGGACACGGCAATGCTTACTTCACAGGCCTGGGCAGCGCCAAGCGGGTGGTGTTTTACGACACCTTGTTGGCGCGACTGACGATCAACGAAGTAGAAGCCGTGCTGGCCCACGAATTGGGGCACTTCAAGCATCAACACGTGCGCAAACGATTGCTGGGCATCTTCGCCCTGAGCTTGGCTGGTTTGGCCTTGCTGGGCTGGTTGGCCAGCCAGAGTGGTTTTTATGCGGGTCTGGGCGTGGCGCCCAATTTGGCTGCACCCAACGACGCGTTGGCACTTTTGCTCTTCATGCTGGGCTTGCCGCCATTCATGTTTTTTGTTTCACCACTGATGGCCCAGGTGTCGCGCAAACATGAGTTTGAAGCTGACGCCTATGCCTGCGCCCATGCTGATGGCCGCGAACTTGCCGCTGCCTTGGTGAAGATGCATGAAGACAACGCCGCTACGTTGACACCCGACCCGCTGTACGTGCGGTTCTATTACTCGCATCCCGCGGCCGCTGAGCGGCTCGCCGCATTGCCCAGCGCCATCTGATGGGCTGCGCGGCGCAGATCAACGCCTTGACGCTTTGACGAACATCGCGGCGCTCGACATTGGTCTGGTGGTGGCCACGCATGGCCGCCACGTGGTGGTGGAGACGCCCGAGGGCCAACGTGTCCATTGCCACCCGCGGGGCAAGAAGAGTCAACTGGTGGTGGGTGACCGCGTGCGTTGGCTGCCTACGGGCGACGAGGGCGTGGTGGAGTCTTTGGAGCCAAGGCGCAACCTGCTGCTACGACAAGACGACTGGCGCACCAAGTCCTTTGCTGCCAACCTGGACCAACTGCTGATCCTGGTGGCTGGCGAGCCAATGTTCAGCGAGTCACAACTCACGCGGGCCTTGATCGCCGCACAGGACGCCGGCATCCCCGCCATCATCGGTTTGAACAAGACCGACCTGCCCGCAGCCCACTCGGCGCGCGAGCGGCTTGCACCCTATGTGCGCATGGGCATTCAAGTCGTCGAGCTGGCGTTGACAGCACAAGCTGAGAAGTCACGTGAAACGTTAATCGCATTGCTTACCTCACGCACCACGCTGATCCTGGGTCCCAGCGGCATGGGCAAAAGCACCCTCATCAACTTGCTCATTCCCGAAGCTGCCGCGCAGGTCGGCGAGATCTCCAAAGCGCTGGCCGCTGGCCGTCACACCACAACGGCCACAAGTTGGTA
>JAYVRO010000340.1:0-4854 GCA_043776165.1 Rubrivivax sp.
CAAAACGGTGCAGCCGCTCGCAGTTCAGGCGCAACTCGGCCGACGTTTGTGGGCCGCGCAGCATCAGCACGGTCAGCAGCGCCACACTTTGGCTGGGCAGCGCCAGCACACGCGGCATGTTGTGTTCAAACTTGGTGACGCGGCTACTGCTGCCTTCAAATACCAGGCTCAGGCTCTTCAAGCCGTCCACCGCCGTTATCACTTCGGCTTCGGTGGCTTCTATTACCGGCGAGCGCGCTGTTTTTTGGTTGCTGCCCAAGGTCAACGCGTTAACTGACAGCGGGTAACTGTCGGGCACGGTGTGCTGCTTTTCAACCAGCACACCCAGCACGCGGGCTTCGAGTGGGGTCAATGCCCTCACATTCCGAACCCGTCGTCCGCCGCAATCACCGCGCCATTCACAAAATGGCTCTCGTTGGCACACAACATCATCAGCACCGCGTCCAGGTCTTGTGGCTTGCCCACGCGTTTGCGTGGCAGCATGGTCACGAGCTTTTTGCCGGCCTCGGTCTGCCAATGGTGATGGTTGATTTCGGTGTCGATGTAACCCGGGCACATGGCGTTGACATTGATGCCGTAGCGCCCCCACTCCAATGCCATGGCCTTGGTCATGTGAATGACGGCCGCTTTGCTCATCGCGTACACACCAATTTGCCCCAGCGGCCGCAGCCCCGCCATCGACGCCACGTTGACGATGCGCCCACCCGTGAAGGTGCCGGGCGCGGCACCTTTGGCGCGCGCAATCATGCGTTTGCCGACTTCTTGCGCGACAAAAAACGCCCCGCGTGTGTTGGTGTCAAACACGTAGTCAAAGTCATCGGGCGACACGTCAATCAATTTTTGTGTCGTGCTGACGCCCGAGTTGTTGATGAGGATGTCGATGGTGCCCATCTCGGTCTCGGCGTGTGCCACGGCAGCCTTGATGCTGTGTGGGTCGGTCACGTCGATGCCCACCACCAGCGCATTGCCGCCTTCGGCTTCGATGTCAGTGCGCAGCGCCTTGAGCTTTTCAACGCGCCTGGCCGCCAACACCACGGCTGCGCCTGCTTTGGCCAGCGTGCGGGCGAACTGCGCGCCCAGCCCGCTGGAAGCGCCGGTGACCAGCGCCACACGGCCTGAAAGATCGATGTCGTAACCCATGAGATGACCTCTTAAAAACGCAGCAGAAGGGAATCGGATCACGATAGCACGCAGACCTAAAATGACGCTCTTCAAAAGCATGCCAAAGGCCCGTCAATGACCACACAAGAACTCCTCCAAGAACATGGTCCACGCGAGTCCATGGCGTACGACGTGGTTGTTGTGGGTGGTGGGCCCGGGGGCTTGGCAGCAGCCATCCGCTTGAAGCAAATCAACGCAGACATCTCGGTGGTGGTGCTTGAAAAAGGCAGTGAACCCGGCGCCCACATCCTGAGCGGCGCGGTGATGGACCCCCGCGCCCTGAACGAACTGCTGCCCGATTGGAAGGCCCGCGGCGCGCCACTGAACCAGGCCGTGACAGGCGACGAGGTCTTGTTCCTGAGTGAGCGCGACGCGCAGCGCACGCCCCAATGGCTGGTGCCGGGCTGCTTTCACAATCACGGCAACTACGTGGTGCGCCTGGGCGCCATCACCAAGTGGCTGGGCGAACAGGCCGAAGCCCTTGGCGTGGAAATCTTTCCCGGCTTCACTGCTGCTGAGGTGTTGTATGACGACGCTGGTGCCGTGCGTGGCGTGGCCACGGGCAACGTGGGCATTGGCAAGGACGGTCAGCCCCACGGTGGTTTTCAGCTCGGCATGGAGTTGCTGGGCAGGTACACGATCTTTGCTGAAGGTGCGCGCGGCCACCTGGGCAAACAAGTCATCGCCAACTTCAAGTTGGACGCGGGCCGTGATGCGCAGAGCTTTTCGCTTGGCGTCAAGGAGCTGTGGGAAGTGCCAGCCGACAAGGCCAAGCCCGGTTGGGTGGTGCACACCGCCGGTTGGCCGATGGACGAACAAACCTTTGGCGGCGGTTTTTTGTACCACTTGGAAGGCAACCTGGTGACGCTGGGATTTGTGTTGGGCCTGGACTATCAAAACCCGTGGATCAGCCCGTTTGAAGAGATGCAGCGTTGGAAGACCCACCCTGCCATTCGTGCCCACATTGAAGGCGGCAAGCGCGTGGGCTACGGCGCACGCGCCATCAACAACGGCGGCCTGCAAAGCCTGCCCAAAACCGTTTTCCCTGGTGGCGCCTTGATTGGATGTGAGGCCGGCTACATGAACGCCGCACGCATCAAGGGCAGCCACGCGGCCATCAAAACGGGCATGCTCGCTGCTGACGCCGCCGCCGCCGCGCTGGCCGCAGGTCGCAGCCAAGATGAATTGTCAAGCTACCCCGAAGCGTTTGAGAAGAGCTGGTTGTTTGACGAACTGCACGCCACGCGTAACTTCAAACATTGGTTCAAACAAGGCAATACCGTGGGCACGGTGATGACGGGCATTGAGCAATGGCTGCTGCCCAAGCTGGGCGTCAAAGCCCCGCCCTGGACGCTGCACCGCAGCACGCCAGACAACGAGCGATTGCACGCCGCAGCGCAGGTCGAGCCTGTGCGTTACCCCAAGCCTGATGGTGTGTTGACCTTCGACCGCTTGTCGTCCGTGTTCATCAGCAACACCAACCACGAAGAGAACCAGCCCGCACACCTGACATTGAAGGACGCCAGCGTGCCGGTGGCCATCAACTTGGCAAAGTACGCCGGGCCGGAAAGCCGCTACTGCCCAGCGGGTGTTTACGAGTTCGTGAAGAACGACGATCAATCAGAGCGCTTGCAGATCAACGCCCAAAACTGCGTGCATTGCAAAACCTGCGACATCAAAGACCCCACGCAAAACATCGTGTGGGTCACGCCCGAGGGTGGCGGCGGGCCAAACTATGCAGGGATGTAGACGGCTGCATTGGCATAGTCGTTGTCAAGGTCGTTGACAAGGCCGGCCGGAGAAGTTGTCAGGTGCCTTGCGCAGCCGCTTCGTCCAGCAGCCACTGCGCCAGTGCCCGCGCGGCGGGCTTGCGCGCCGCTTGCGTTTCCATGACCAAAAAATAACCCCGCGCTGAAGCCCATTCGCCTTTGAAGGGCGTGACCAGTTTGCGCTGTTTGATGAGCGCGTCGATCAATGGTCGGCGTCCCAACGCGACACCTTGCCCGGCCACCGCAGCGCGGATCACGTCGTCGTAGTTGCTGAATGTGATGGTCGCCGCTGGCTCCAGGTCGGGCAGCCCCTCGGCGCGAAACCAGGACACCCACTCCAGCGGTGCACTGTTGGCACCCACACCAGAGTTGCTGGCGCCGGGCGCCATCACATTGGCCGTTTGCAAAAGTGTGTGGCCGCGCAAATCGGCCGGCGTGTGCAGCGCACGGCCGCTGCGTTTGGCCAAGCCGGGTGCGCACACGGGCTGGTTGACCTCGCCAAACAAGGCACGGCCAGCGGTGTTGCCGATGCGGCCGTAGCGCACGGCCAGATCAAAGCCGTCGGCAACCAAATGGCGCTGCTCAAAGGTGGCGTCAATGCGCACGTCAATGCCAGGGTGAGCATGCACAAAACGGGCCAGTCGGGGGATCAGCCACAGTGAGGCAAAACCCGGCGTGGTGGTCAGCGCCAGCACTTGGCGGCGCTTTGGTGCGCGCACATCAGCCACCACTTCACGCAGGCCGGCCAACAGGCTGCGCGAGGCCTCGGCCAGGCGCTGGCCTTCATCGGTGAGAACCAACGCGCGGTGTTTGCGCCGAAACAGCAGCACGCCTAAATCATGCTCCAAGGCTGCCACTTGCCGGCTGATGGCCGACTGTGTCAAGGAACGTTCTGCACCCGCTTTGGTGAACGACAGGTGACGTGCGGCGGCCTCAAACGCGAGCAGCAAGTCGAGGTGGGGCAGGCGATATGGGTCGGTTTGCATGGTGCGAAAAGTAGGCCTGGCAAGACATCAACAGTGCATGCCGTCTTTGCGTGTCATCTTTGCATGCCGACCTTGCATGCCGCCTTTGCATGCACCCACCGCATGCAAAGAGTGCTGAATCATCGCTTGAAAAAAGCCGATGGTGCCAGCATATTCAACTCACGCAAGCAAGCCGTCAAGATGCATCCCAGCAAAACCAGGATGCACCGCGTGCATGCAAGCTGCCAACCAGGAGCCCATCATGACCGAGCGTACTTCTCACCTCACTTTGAATCGCACTCTGAATATCGTCTCAGGCCAGTTCGTGCATTTGAACCATCCCCAGGGCCATACCTTGCGCGCCGATGCCGGCACGGTGTGGATCACCATTGACGGCCAGGCGCAAGACATCGTGCTTGACGCGCGCCAAAGCCATCACTTCAGCGACGAGGCGCCCGCACTGGTGGGCAGCCTGGATGGCGCAGCACTGGCCAGCTTGACGCTGAGCCGAACGCCCAGCATGCAGGCTGCTGTGGAGTCGGAGTCGTGGCTTGCAGTGCAAGTGGATCGTTGGTTGAAACCCAGCAAGCTGAGCACGGTCACGAACATGGCCTCTGCACCGCAGCGGACCGCAGGTGGGCACAGCACGGCCCTGCCTTGCCTGTGATGACCCGGCTCAGTAAGCCACGAGGCGGGCTACCGATAGCGCGGTAGGCGCTCGCTGCAAGATCGATCTCTACGGGCCTTTGACGATGCAAGGCGCGCGACAGGTCCTGCTGCGGCTGCCGCGCCTATCGCGCCTTCTTCACGATCATCTCGTCAAACTGTTTCTGCCACTTGTCATTCATCTCCAGCGCGCGCGCCGGGTCGATGTACTTGATGGCCACATTCGGCGGTGGCGCGTGCAGTTTTTTACTCGTCACCAAGTAGCTGTTGTCGGCCAGGAGCTTTTGCCCTTC
>JAYVRO010000341.1:0-4853 GCA_043776165.1 Rubrivivax sp.
TGCACTTGGCCGTTGACCACCGTGATGTCGCCATACAGCGCAGCACTCAAACCGAAGACGATGCCGCTTTCCATCTGCTGTGCAATCAAGTTGGGGTTGACGGCTGTGCCGCAGTCAATGGCGCAAACCACGCGGTGCACGCGGATGCGTTTGTCTGCCCCAACCGAGACTTCAGCCACCTGCGCTACCACCGAGCCAAAAGAGTGATGCAGCGCCACGCCGCGGGCCTTTTTGGCGCCGTCCTCAGCAGCGGCCAACGGGGTGCCCCAGCCGGCCATCTGCGCTGCACGTTGTAGCACCTTCAAGTGGCGTGGGTGCTGGCGCAGCAGGTTGGCTCGAAAGACCACTGGGTCGGCACCTGCTGCCAAAGCCATCTCGTCCATGAAGCTCTCTTTGAAAAAAGCCTGGTGTGAATGCCCCACTGCGCGCCAAAAACCCACCGGCATGGGCAGCTCGACAGCGTGATGGCCCACGCGCATGTGCGGCACTTCATAGGGTTGATCAAAAGCCCCTTCGCTGGTGGTTTTGTCGGGCCCCAAACCGGGCAAACCAAACAAGCGGTCCAAGGCCTGCGGCAGAACAGCCTGGCCCACACTGGTATTGCGCCAGGCTAACAATTCACCTTGGGGGCTCAGCGCGCCTTCAAAACGCGCGACGCAGGCGGGGCGGTAAAAGTCGTGCTGTGTGTCTTGCTCGCGTGTCCACAGTGTTTGCACCGGTGCACCGTCGGCGTGTTTGGCAATGGCCGCGGCTTGGCCCACAAAGTCCACGTCCAAGCGGCGACCAAAACCGCCGCCCAGCAAGGTCACGTGCAGTGTCACGTCGTCGTCCGGGATGCCCAGGGCAGCAGCGGCTGCTGATCGTGCGCTGCCCGGTACCTGCGTGGGCGCCCACACTTGGGCCTTGCCGTCCTTGAACTGCACCGTGCAGTTGATGGGTTCCATGGCGGCATGCGCCAGGTAGGGTGCGCTGTACTGCGCCTGCAAGCGCTTGGGCGCGGCTTTCAACGTGGCGTCCACGTCACCACGGCTGTGAAAGGCAAAGCCTTGCTCCGTGTCCAGCAGCTGTCCCATGCGGGCCATGGCGTCGCTGCTGCTGAAGGCGGCGCTGGGGCCTGCGTTCCAGGTCACGACCACGCTTTTAGCGGCCTTCATGGCCTGGAAAGGTGAGCTGGCTATAACTGCCACGCCAGCCGTGCCACCGTTGTAGCCGGCCACGGGCACGACCTTTTTAACACCTGAGATGAGCAAGGCTGGTGCGCCATCAAAGTTGGCCACTGTGCCGCCCAAGGTGGGGCACATCACCACACTGGCGTAGAGCAAACCAGGGGGCACAACGTCGATGCCAAAAGTGGCTTGGCCCGAGGTCTTGGCCGCGGTGTCGGTGCGCTGCAAAGGCTTGCCGATGAGCGTGAACTGCGGCGGTGTTTTCAGCACCACGGTGCTGGGCAAACTCTGCCGCGATGCGGCTTCCACCAGGTCGCCAAAGCCTGCGCTTTTGCCTGACACATGCTTGACCACCCCGGCGCTCACGGTGAGATCGCTGGCAGGCACCTGCCATTGCGCCGCAGCAGCCGTCACCAACATGGCGCGCGCTGACGCGCCCGCCTGGCGCATGGGCAACCACAAGTCTTTGATGCTGGACGACCCGCCGGTGATGTTGATGCCGATCTCGCGCATCGTTTTGGCCGTCATCCACTGCACCAGTTGTTTGACGCTGCCGCTGTCATCCGGGTGGAAGGGCAGGCCGTCCACCGTGGTGGCGATGTTGTTGTAGATTTTGTCGATGGGGCCCATCTCGGTGCGCACGCTGGCCCAGTTGGCGTCCAACTCGTCAGCCAAGATCATGGCCAAACTTGTGTGGACGCCTTGGCCCATCTCCGACTTGCTCATGACCACCGTGACGCTGCCGTCGCGAGCGATCTTCACCCAACCATTCAACGCGGTCTGTCCCGGCGTCACGGGCAGCGGCTGGAATGTCGTCAAACGCTGACGCGGTGGCAGAACACCCCAACCCACCGTGAGCGCGCCTACCGCGCCCAAGGTGCCCAGGATGAAACGTCTGCGTGTGCCCATGTTGCTGCCTCGTCAAATGCCAAGTCGCGATTGTGCGCATGGGGTGAGGACGGCGTGAGCACGCGGAACGCCACACGCGCACGCGCGGCGCGTGAGAACCTGTCAGGCCTTGGCGTCGTTCAATTTCCAGTCGTAATCCAGAAATGCCACTTTGGCTTGCCCGCCCTTGATGCGCTCGCGCTCGCCGGGCGCGTCGGCCAACTTGTCGGCGTACCGCGCAAAAAAGGCGTTCAAGGAGGTGATGCCTTTGTGGCCCAGGCGAAAGTCTTCGCCAAACCAATCAAATATTTTTGACACTTCTAACATGTCACCTTGGGCGTTCCAGCGATTGCGGCTGCGGTCAGACATGAAGCGCAAAGCTTGCTCTTCCAACTGCACTTCCAGCCGATCTGCGGTAAACGATTCTTCGCGCAGTGCGGGGCAACCAATCGACGCGCAGTTCACGGCAAAGTGCACACGCGGGTCGTCAAAGCGGCCGCGCGCGCGCAGCGTGTCGTGCTCGATGTTGTCGAGTGACATCTCGGTGCCCAGCAGTTTGATGAACTTGGGTTTCCAGGGACTCTGAAAAACGCTGCCCAAGTCCTTGATCGATTCGAGCTTGGGATATTTGGTGAGGATCAACTCCACCGTGTAGGCGTTGTACGCGTTGATGAGAAACGCCACTTGCTGCGGCTTGCTGAAGGAGTCAAACGCTGCCGCGGTCACGCCCGACAAAGTGCTGAGGTAGGCCTTCAGCGCAGCGCGGTCTGCGGCCATCGCCGCGTATCGCATTTGCGACGCCTGGCCTGCGCGTTGCACCACGACATGCTTTTTCAGCAGCGTGGTCCAGGCAGCGTGGCTGTGATCAAAGGTGGCGGATTGAGCGTTCGCCCATGACGGCAATAGAGCCGCGGCCAGGGTACCGGCCAAGCCAGCCAGCAGGGTTCGACGTGTGTTCATTGACGGCTCCGGTGTAAGGCCCAAGGCGGGCACAACGACACAGTCGGCCCAACGGAAAAAAACTTTCATGCCCCGTCGTGTCGCGCAATGCCCTTGGTCTTGTGCATCATCGCACCATGTCGCTCATCTCGCGCCTCGCACCCACCCCCCCCGGCGCCAGCAGCCATTGGCGGACCGACGATGCGGGCTGGACGCTGCATTTGGTGGGCGACTGGCGCGGTACATCGCATGCCACGTCGCCTGTGGCGGCGGCACCGAGCATGAGCATCCCGCCAACGCAGGTGGTCATCGACGCCAGTATGCTCACGCACTGGGATGCGGCACTGGCGGCCAGCCTGTGGCAACGCTTGTTGCCCTTGCATCACCAGCAAGTGCCGCTTGACTTCGGCGCGGCCCCTGAAGGCCTGCGCTCTGTCATGCATTTGGCATTGACGGCACAAACGCCGCAGGCGGGTACCGACTTCATACCCGATACCGATGCACACCACCTCGTGGCGCGGGTAGGCAGCTATGTACAGCGCGGCTGGGCCGATGCGCTGACCACGGCCGCGTTTTTGGGTGAGGTGCTGGTGGCCCTGGCGCGTTGGCTGCGCTTGATGCCCGGACGCAGCAGCTTGCGCGCCATCGACTTGGTGCGCGAGATTGACCACTGCGGCCCCAAGTCGCTGCCCATCGTGACCATGACCTGTGCGCTGGTGGGCCTGATGCTGGCCTACATGGGCGGCGCGCAACTCGGGCGCATCGGCGCGCAGAATTTCATTGCCGACGTGGTGACGGTCGGCATGGTGCGTGAGATGGCAGGCCTCATGACGGGTGTCATCCTCGCGGGTCGTCTGGGCGCTGCGTTTGCCGCGCAATTGGCCAGCATGCAGGCCAATGAAGAGATCGACGCGCTGCGTGCCATGGGTGTGGACCCCATCAGTTATTTGGTCCTGCCACGGGTATTGGCACTGCTGCTGGTGGCACCATTGCTCATCGCCCTGGCGGCCTTGATGGGCGTGCTGGCGGGCTTGCCTGCTGCTGTGGGTGTGTATGGCGTGCCGCCTTCCGAGTACATCAACAAGTGCCTCAAAGCCTTGACCTGGACACACTTGTGGATTGGCTTGTTCAAGGGCACCCTGTACGCCGTGCTGGTCGCGCTGGCAGGTTGCCGTGAAGGCCTGCACGCCGGGCGCAATGCGCAGGCCGTGGGCGTGGCCACCACCACCGCCGTGGTGAAGTCGCTCATCTGGATTGTTGTTGCGGCCTGCGGCACCACGGTGCTGTTTCAGAGCTTGGGGTTCTAGCGCGTGGACAAACCCCTTAAAGCCCCGCTCGTGCAAGTGCGTAGTGTCGAGATGCGCCATGGCCAGAACCTCGTGCAGCAAGGTCTAACGTTTGACATCATTGAAGGCGAAGTGCTGGTCATCGTGGGCCCCAGTGGTTGTGGCAAGAGCACCTTGCTGCGCCATCTCATTGGCCTGCAAGAGCCTGCCAGTGGCCAGGTTCTGTACGGCGACAAAGACCTCTACAGCGCCGACGAAGAAAAGGCCGCTGCGCTGCGCCGCCAATTTGGCGTGATGTTTCAGGCTGGGGCACTGTGGAGCTCGATGACCGTGGGCGAAAACCTCATGTTGCCCATGCGCATGTTCAGCACCTTGACGCGCGCCCAGCGCGAGCAGCAAGCGCGCTTCAAGCTCGCCCTGGTGGGCCTTGACGGGTGTTTTGATCTGGAGCCAGCGGCCCTGAGCGGCGGCATGCGCAAACGCGCGGCCATTGCACGCGCGCTGGCGCTGGACCCGGCTTTGTTGTACCTGGATGAACCCGCCTCCGGCCTGGATCCGGTGAACGCGGCACGGC
>JAYVRO010000342.1:0-4845 GCA_043776165.1 Rubrivivax sp.
TCACTCGGGACCGACGTCGCGAGCAGAACTCGCTTCACTCACTTCGTTCGTTGCGCTCAGACAGCTGCTCGAGTCAGTTGACGAAACGCGCGGGGTACGCGCGTCGCCGCCAGCCCCGAGCGACTCCGGCGCCCACCGCTGACTGCCCGCACCCAGCGGCCCGGGCACGGCATGGCAACCACCAGCGTTGGCGTGCCTCGAAATGTCTCCGCGTTGTTTGCATGGGCCTGTTGGCCGCAAAGCTTGGATCGCTGAGACCGCGCGCGCCACCGCTGCTGTTGAAATGCCGAGGCTGCGCCGCTTGCCGTGGGCAGTCAGCGGCTGGCGCCGGAGTCGCGCGGGGCGGGCGGCGGCGCGTGTATTCACGCGCTTCGTTAACTGACTCGAGCAGTTGTTTGAACGCAGCGCACGCAGTGCGCGAAGTGAGTTCTGCTCGCGCGGCCAGGCCTGCGTGACGCAGGGCATCCGGGCGCAGCCCGGACGCTAGTCGCGCCCACGGCAAGCGGCGCAACCTCGGCATTGCCGCGATGGTTTCAACACGCGACCCAGCATGCGACCCAGCATGCGGCCCAACGTGCATCGGGGCAATTGCGGAGGAAACATCTCGCCGCGCTGCGACACACTCGGTACGAGACTGGTCCGTTCCGGTTCGTTCATGCACATCCAGGGAAACATCATGCCCAACCCACAGGCGTCACTCGCCACGCCCCTTTTGCTCGACCGTATCCACGAACATGTGGCGGCGCATCCCAGTCAAGTGTTTCTGACCCAACCCGTTGGCGCGGGTCAGGTCATTGACTACACCTGGGCCGAGGTACTTGACCAAGCGCGGCGCATGGCCGCTCATCTCAAAAGTTTTGGTTTTGCGCCAGGTGCGCGGTTTGCCATGTTGGCCAAGAACAGCGCGCACTTTTTCATGGCCGAGTTGGCGATCTGGATGGCCGGTGGCACCACGGTGGCTATCTTTCCAACGGAGACGGCGGCCAACGTGCGCTACGTGCTTGACCACAGCGAGGCCAGCCTCTTGTTTGTCGGCCGGCTCGACACCTGGGAGCAGCAAAAAGCGGCAGTTCCCGATGGCTTGCCGTGCATCGCCTTGCCGCTGGCGCCGGTGCTCAACGAGTCAACCAACGTCAAACGTTGGGACGACATCATCGCCAGCACCGCACCACTGGGTGGCCTGCCCATCCGCGCCGCTGACGACATCGCCATGCTGCTCTACACGTCGGGCTCCACCGGGCAGCCCAAAGGGGTGATGCACAGTTTTGCCACGGCCAGCAGTGCGGTAAACGGCATCTTGCGCCACCGAGAGGATCTCGAAGGCCTTGAGCCGTCGCGGGTGCTGTCGTACTTGCCGCTTGCCCATGCCTACGAGCGCTCGGTGGTGATGTGCCTGAGCCTCATGCACGGCAATACGCACATCTTCTTCAGCGAGTCTTTGGCCACCTTCATGGACGACTTGAGGCGTGCACGGCCGACGCTGTTTGTTTCCGTACCGCGCCTGTGGGCCAAGTTTCAGCAAGCCGTGTTGGCGCAAATGCCGGCGGCCCAGTTGGATGCGATGTTGGACAACCCGGCCATGGCCGCTGCGGTAGGCAAAAAGGTGCTGGCGAGCCTGGGCCTGGACGCCGTGACGCAGGCCAGCAGCGGCTCGGCGCCCATCACCGCACAGCTCATGAACTGGTATCGCCGCCTGGGGCTGAACTTGCTGGAGGGCTATGCGATGACGGAAGATTTTTGTTATTCGCACCGTTCATCTTCAGCCGCCAAGGCGCTGGGCCATGTTGGCAAGCCCTACCCGGAAGTGCAGGCCCGCATCGCTGAAGACGGCGAGATCCTTGTCAAGTCGCCAGCGTGCATGGTGGGCTATTACAAACAGCCTGAGCTCAACGCTGAGAGCTTCACCGAGGATGGGTTCTTTCGTACCGGAGATCTGGGCCACTACAACGCCGACGGCTTGCTCAAACTGACGGGCCGCAAGAAGGAACTTTTCAAGACCGCCAAGGGCAAATACGTGGCACCAGCGCCGATCGAGAACCTGCTGAACGTGAACCCGATGGTGGAGCTGTCACTGGTCTCTGGCTTGGGCCAGCCGGCGGCGTTTGCCTTGGTTCAACTCGACGAAAGTCTGCGTCCGAAATTGGGCCAAGCTGAGGTGCGTGCGAGCGTCACGGCAGCGCTCAAGCAGTTGCGGCAAGACGTGAATGCGCAACTGGCATCGCATGAACATTTGCAATTCATCGCGGTGTCGGGGGAACTTTGGAGCATGGACAACGGGTGCCTCACCCCCACCATGAAAATCAAGCGCAACCGCATTGAAGCGGGTTTTGCCGATGTGTTGACCGCCTGGTACGCCAGCGGCGACGACGTGATTTGGGCCTGAGCGCAAGTCAGGTAAAGAGCGACACTGTGGCATCGCCTAAACCCTGAGTCATCATGAACATGGACACCCTTGAGCGCAGCAGCACGCGCATGCCGGCACTGCGCAACTTCGAAGACCTGCCAGGCCCCAAGCCGCTGCCGTTTTTTGGCAATTCACTGCAACTGCGCCCAGCGAAGTTTCACTTGCAACTTGAACAGTGGTGCCGCGAGTACGGCCCTTTTTTCAAGCTGACACTGGTCAAACGCCGGATCCTCGTGGTGGGTGACCACGCGTTGGCAGCGCAGATCATGCGCGACCGGCCCGAAGGCTTTCGTCGCCCCAAGCGGGGCGAGGAAGTCTGGAACGAAATGGGCATGCCGCAAGGTGTTTTCGGTGCCAACGGTGACACCTGGCGCCATCAAAGGCGCATGGTCATGGCAGCTTTTGCACCTGATCATGTGAGACGTTATTTCCCGTCGCTGCAAAAAGTGGCCAATCGTTTGGACCAACGGTGGACGGTGGCGGCAAGCACTGGCCAAACCATCAACTTGCAAGCCGACTTGATGCGTTTCACGGTGGACACCATTGCGGGCCTGGCTTTTGGTGCCGAGGTGAATACCTTGCAGTCTGACGACGATGTCATCCAGCGCCACCTCGACAAGATCTTTCCCGCACTCTTTCGGCGCATCCTCGCACCCGTGGCGTACTGGCGTTGGTTTCGTCTGCCCGCTGACCGTGCGCTCGATCGCAGCCTGGTAGAAGTGAATGCGGCCGTGACAGCTTTTGTCGCCCAGGCCCGCACCCGTCTGGCGGCTGACCCCCAACTGCGCGCGCAGCCTGGCAACCTCTTAGAGGCCATGCTGGTGGCCGCTGATGAGCCCGGCAGCCACATCGACGATAAACAGGTGGCCGGCAACGTACTGACCATGCTGTTGGCTGGTGAAGACACCACCGCCAACACACTCGCCTGGATGATTCATTTGCTTTGGCGAAACCCACAGGCGCTGGCCAAAGCGCGTGATGAAGTGCGCGCCGTGGTGGGCAATGGGGGTAACGGGGGTGATGGGAGCACCACGCTCACCATGGACCACATGGCTCAGCTTGACTACGTAGAAGCCTGCGCGCACGAAACCATGCGGCTCAAACCGGTGGCGCCTTTCATGGCCTTGCAAGCGCTGCGCGATACCGTGGTGGGCGACGTGCTGGTGCGCAAAGGCACCATCGTGAACGCGCTCTTGCGCCGCGACAGCGTGGACGAAAAATTTCTGCCCAACGCGGCGGCGTTTGAGCCCGAACGCTGGCTCGCCGCGGGCGAACCTGGGCAGGTTGCCAATGCTGCCAAACGTCTGTCGATGCCCTTTGGCGCTGGCCCTCGCATCTGCCCAGGGCGCTACTTGGCGCTGCTGGAGATGAAGATGGCCATGGCCACCTTGCTCAGCCGATTCGACATCGCCAGTGTTGACGCACCCGGCGGTGGTGAGGCGCAAGAGCGCCAGGCTTTTGCCATGCTGCCGGTGGGTTTGACGATGCGACTTCGTGAGCGTTCATCCAGTCGGTCCTGAGGCTCCTGAGGCATTTTTCACCCATGATCAACAACACACCGGCTGACATCACGGCTGCTGTGCTGGCCGCGCTGCAAGGCGCGCCGGATGCGCGCTTCAAAGAAATCATGGGCGCAGCGGTGCGCCATCTGCATGCCTTCGCGAGCGACGTGAGCCTGACGGAGGCCGAGTTCCAACAAGCCTGCGCTGTGGTGGCGCGGCTGGGCCAGCGCACCAACGATTCACATAACGAGGTGGTTTTGGCAGCGGGTTCGGTGGGACTGTCAGCCCTGGTGTGCCTGCTTAACAACCGAGATGACGGCGGAGATGACGGCGTCAACAGCGCGGGCACCACAGCCAATTTGCTTGGCCCCTTTTGGCGCCCCAACGCACCGCTCACGGCCAACGGCGCGAGCATCGTGCGCGGCCCCACGGCGGGCCTGCCTTTGCTGGTGAACGCCTGGGTGCGCGACCCAGCGGGCCAGCCCGTGGCGGGCGCTGAAGTGGACGTGTGGCACAGCTCGTCAGACGGCTATTACGAGAACCAAGACCCGACGCAAGCCGAGCACAACCTGCGCGGCAAGTTCGTCACTGACGCGGCAGGCCACATCACTTTCCGTTCCGTCAAACCGCTGGGTTACCCCATCCCTGTGGACGGCCCTGTGGGCGACTTGCTGCGGGCTCAAGGCCGCCACAACATGCGCCCGGCGCACATTCATTTCTTGATCCACAAAGCGGGCTTCAAGACGCAGTTTTCGCAGGTCTATTCCAGCGACGACCCGCACTTGGCGAGCGACGTGCAGTTTGCCGTCACCCAACGTTTGGTGGGCCACTATGTGCTGCACGAAGTGCCAAGTACAACATTTGACATGACAGCGCCGTGGTACTCATTGGACTTTCATTTCGTCATCCAAAGAGGCGTGGCGCGCTGGCCGCGTGCGC
>JAYVRO010000343.1:0-4838 GCA_043776165.1 Rubrivivax sp.
CGTGTTGCGTGCGCGCAATGCTGGCCGCCGCCGTGAGCAAGGCGATGCTTGCAATGAAGGCGCTGGACCAGCGGCTGGCGCGCTGCGCAAGTGCATCGCTGCGCTGCGCAAACCAGTTCAGCAAAGCGCCGTTGGCAGCGTCGGCCAAGAGCATGCCCACACCAAACACACTGGCCAGCATCACCACAGCCATCGTGCTGCTGAGCTCGTGGCCGTGGCTGGCAAAAAACGCGGCTTGGCCAAAGGCATCAAAAGACATGGCAAACGCCATGCCCACCAATGCCGGATGCAATTGTCCACCGGTCACTCGTAAAAGCGCAGCAGACAAAGGGCCCGCTTGCAACGGCGCCGTGCCCCGGGGCCCAAAAGCATGGGCAAGATTTGTGGCCGCGATGATGAGCAAAAAACCCACCGATATGAACAAACCCAGGCCATCCAACCAAGTCGGCAGCGTGGCGCTTTGGCCCACCAACAAGAGCGAAACAAGGCCAATGACGGCACTGTGCCCCAGCGCAAATTGCGCGCCCACCCAGCGCGTGGCCCAGTAGCTGCGTGGGCCACCCAGCAGCAACTGGCGCGCGCGTGTGAGGCCATCGATGGCGGCAATGTGGTCAGCGTCAAAACCATGGCGAAAGCCGAGCAAGCCAACCAACATCAAAACGTTAATGAAGTTGGATTCAAGCATGACTGTGACCATGGGCTTGCTCATGCTCGTGGCCATGCTCGTGGCCGTGACCTTGTTCCGCGCCAGCAGCGTGACTGTGGCTGTGCCCATGGCCATGCCGATGCATCACCCCATCACCATGGGCATGCCACTGGCTGATGTCGGACTTGCCATGCGAATAGGGGTCCTGGCTGAAGACCAGCGACTTGATGTTGACGGGTACCGTGTTGGACGGCAACCGGATGCGCCCCAGGTCGATGAAGTTGAAACCCCACAGGGTGATGCCATCGATGACCAGCACCTCGCTCTTGGCCGCCTCCACGCGCGGGTCTTCTTGCAGCAAATGGCCCAGGGTCAGTGCGACATCGCCGTCGACCACAAAGTACATCGCGCGGCCGGCGTGCAGCGTGCGCGGCAGCGCGTCCATCAAACCTTGAGCCAAAGCGTTCAAGCGCGAGAAAGCGGGTACACCGCTCCAGCGCAAAGAGACAACCACGTCTTGCGCACCTTCGACCAAATCGTGGCGCACAAAGGCTTGATGCAGCGCGTGCGCAACGTCGGCGGCGTTGATGGTTGCTTCAAACGTTAAGGTAAGTGGCACGACCTGCAGGTTTTTGCGCGGCAACAAGGCGCCGGGGTTGGACACAAAGGTGGTGTTGCCGCTGAGCTGCACGCTGTATTCAGAAGCACCGAGCACGGTGGCGCGTATGCATTCGCCTGCAGGCAAGAGTGGCCACGGCAAGGCGCCCGCCTGAATGCGCTCGGCCACCGCGCGGCCAAAAAGTTTGCCCAGGTCGTTGAAGTCACGCTCTTCACGGCCATAAACGTATTCGCCCACGCCGCCCGAAAACATGATGCCGTCGATACGGCCAATGCTGTCCAGACTGGGCAGCGGGTCGGTGAGCAAGAGCGCCTTCACGTCACTCACCGTGAAGCGTTGCAAAAGCACCCGCACCAGGGCGTCGGCCATCGTCTGCGCCACGTGCGCTAACTCTTCACGTTGGGTGACTGTGCCCAGTTGCCAGGCGTAACCCGCGCGCAGGGCATGGGCACGGCCTGCGGGGTCCAGGCGGGTGACGCGGCCATCGCCATCCACGACCACCAGTCGACCCCCCAGGTGAACGGCGGCTGTGGCCACGAGTTCACCTTTGCGCACCACACCCAGCTTGGTGGTGCCACCGCCCATGTCAATGTTCAGGATGCAGCTGCCGTCGTCGAATGAGCGCCGCGCCGCGCCAGAGCCAAACACGGCGAGCATGCTTTCCATGTGGTGGCCTGCTGTGGCGCAGACAAATTCGCCGCCTTGTTCGGCCAGCACAGCCGCAATGGTCTGACCGTTCTCGCGGCGCAGCGCTTCACCAGTGAGGATCACGGCACCGGCGTCAATGTTGTCGGCTTGCAGGCCCGACGCTGTGTAGGCCTGCTCGATGATGGCACCCAGCGCGCGCGCGTCGATCAGGCTGTCACTTTGATAAGGCGTGAGTGAGATCGGCGACTGGTACAGCGCCTCGCGAGAGATCACCACATAACGTGTTGACAATTGATCTGACACACGTTGTAAGTGAATCTTGGAGAACACCACCTGCGTGCCCGACGAGCCGATGTCGATGCCCACGCTGTGCATGATCACGTTGTCTTGCATCCACAAGGCGTGGTCAGCCGTGGCCAGCGGGCCCCCATCGTGGAAGTCCCGGTCGTGGTCGTGGTCAGCACCTTCGCCGTGTTCGTGATCGTTGCCCTGAGCAAGCGACGCACCCCATTGGTGGTCTTTGAGGCTGTGCGCGTTGATGTCACTCATGTGAAACTTTGATCACCCGATTCAAACCCGGAAACCCAGCCGCTGCGACACTGCGTCGGCCGTGGCCACCACTTGCGGCACAAAAGCTCGCAGCTCCTTTTTGGTGATGCGCTGGATGGGGCCAGCCAAACCCACGGCGGCAATGACGTGGCCTGTGATGTCACGGATCGGCGCAGCAAGACCCCGCATGCCGTCTTCACTTTCTTCGTCGTCAGTGGCGTAACCGTTGCGCCGAACTTCTTCAAGCAGCGCAAGGAGGGCCTTGACACTGGTGTCGGTCTTGGCGGTGCGCGCCACGAGACCACTCGCTAACACCAAGTCGAGCTGCGAGGGCTCGGCGTAAGCCAACAACACGCGCCCTTCGCTGGTGCAAAACGCAGGTTTACGTGCACCGATGTAAGCGCGAATACCAATGGCCCGCGCGCTCTCGAGGTTGTAGAGATACATGATGTCGGTCTGCGCCAGGATGGCCAAATGCACGGCCTCTTGGGTGCTGTCGCGCAGTTGCCCGAGCAATGGCCGCGCCTGGTTGGATACATCCATGCGCTGGCGCACCAAGGCACCCAATGAGAACAGCGCCAAACCCAAGCGGTAGCGGCCGTTGTCGACGTTTTGTTCCAGGAACCCTTCGGCCGCCAAACTCACCGCCAAACGGTGCACGGTGCTTTTGGCTAAGTTCAAACGTTTAGCCAGGCTGCTGATGCCGAGTTCCGCTTCGCCTTCCGAAAAAACCTTCAACACGAGCAAGGCTGAGGTGACCGAGGACAAACGACCGGCACGCGGTTCGTCGGCAACCTGGGGTCGTGTGGACGAGGAGGAAAGCGCCGAAGGGGTGGATGACTTGCTAGTCGCCATAGCTGGACTTTAGTCGATGTTTCTTTTATGTGGAATAGCGTTCTTTCTAATGGAACGCTGGAAGAGACTTCAATTTTGATGACGTTTGAGCCACGACTCAAGCGCCAAGGCGCTGCGCCGCAGCCTCACCCTTGGGCATGAACATGATCAGCAAGTTGGCGCAAACGATCGTGGCGGCCAGGAAGTAAAACGTGGCTGCCAAGCCCTGGCTGTCGGCAATCCAACCGCCGATGAGCGGCGCCACCGATGAGCCCAGCGACTGCGCACCAAACAAGATGCCCACGCTGCTGCCGCCCATGTTTTTGGGCGTGGTGTCCAGCAGCCAAGCTTGCAAAACAGGGCGCAACGCGTACAAGAAAAAGCCCAGCAACGCGATGAAAAACACAAAGGCATTGCTGCGTCCGATGAAGGCCATCATCAGCAGCACCAGGGCGGTCATGGCCATCGTGCCCATGGTCACGCTGCGCCGCCCCAGTTTGTCGGACAAATGCCCCGCCACCGGCGCGGCCATCAAGCCCGCAACTTGCAACAAGGCCATGGCCAAGCCAGTGTGCCAAGGTGAGTAACCCATCTCCCGCGCCAGAAAAAGCGGCAAGAAAGTGAGCAGTGCGTTTTGCGTCATTGATCGAAACGCGCCGCTGGTGGACAGGAGCAACAAGCTGCGGTTTTGCAGCAAGACCTTCAAACCATCAACATAAGTTGCCAAGTTTTGCGATGTGCTTGCCGCCGAGTTTGCCGCGGACCCGCCTGCAGGCTTCTTGCGCCCCAGTTGCAAGGTGCCCAAAAACACCAACAGCAAGAGTGACACCACGATGCCCGGCAGCACATTCAGCACCACCACTTCGCGCCAGGTGAACACCGCCAACAAAGCGCCCACCACCAGCGGTGCGATGGCATCGCCCGCGTTGCCGCCCATACCGTGCAGCGAGAGCACAAAACCCTTGCGCTGCGGATAGGTCTGCGCCAGTGTCGGGATGGCCGTGGGGTGCCACAAGCTGTTGCCCACGCCCACCATCACCACGCACAGGATCAACATCACATAGCTGTGCGTAAAGCTCATCAACAAATACGGAAAGCCCACCCAGAAAAGCGAGATGGCCATGAGCAGGCCTTTGCGCCCCACGGTGTCGACAATTACCCCACCTGGAACGTTAGCCACCGCACCCGCGATGTACTGGCAGCTCATGATGAAACCGATTTGGCTGAACGACAGGCCCAACTCATTGCCAATGATGGGCAGCAGCAAATAAAAGGTCGCCGGGTACCAGTGCGTGAGCGAGTGGCCCAGAGTGATGAGCCAGACTTCACGCAGACTGCGCTGGCCGGGTTGACCGGGGGCGGGGGCCGTTGGCAGCACGGCCTCGGTCATGGCTTGCCGCCCTTCTTCACCACCGTGTCATCAAACAACTTCGACCACTTTTCTGCCTCGTCCAATGTGCGCGCCGGGTCGGTGATGAGGATGCGCACGCCCTTCAAAGGCGAGGCCACTTTGGTGGAGCTGGGCACGTAGTCCATGGCCAC
>JAYVRO010000344.1:0-4835 GCA_043776165.1 Rubrivivax sp.
CGAGGGGCACTTGGCGCCCTGGGCGCAAGGCGCAAACCACAGTGATGCCCTGCGGCATCACGAGGATTTGCAACGCCGCGACCGGGGATGCCAAGGGCCTCGAATGCAGCAAGACTTATGCAACTAGACACTAGGCTTGTCTGACCTTCCTGGTCCGGCCACGCAGACCCAGAAGGCCCAGAGCGCCCAAAGCGCCCAGCGCCGCGGTGCTGGGTTGCGCCAGCGTGGCCACGCTGCCTTCAAACACAAACGTCGTCCTGGCTTCGAAAGCAGAGACGAACTGCCCCTGTGCGACGAACGATGCAAAGCCGCTGGCGCCCAAGAAGTCACCGGTCCCGCCGGTCAACAGCACCTGGCCGATCAGGTCGAACAGCGAGGCATCGGCGCCTGGCACCAGTTGCACCGTAAAACTGCCGAACAGCTCGTCGCCGTCGGCGGTGGTGAAGCTGTTCGTTCCGTTGCCTTGGCCATTGCCCAGGTTGATGATGTCGCCTGAGCGGTAGGTCAAAGCCCCGGGTGTGCCCGTGCCAAAGGCCAGCGTCTGTACACGCACCACCGGCCCGCTGGGGTCGACGACCGCCAGAATTTGCGACACGCCCGTGACGGTGGCAGTAAAGGGCATGAGGCCCGCCTGCACCAGGCCAGACGAGGCGAAGAGCAGGGCCGCCATGGCGGCGCGCGACGACTTTTGCATGGCATGAATGAAGTTCAAGAGCGTGCTCCAGGGTTCAGGCGAGTTGAAGGTGGCTCGTGGCCACGCGGCGCAGGGCCGTTGCGGTCCACAAGGCAGCGGCGATGTCCAGCGCAGCGAAGAGCAGCAGGGCCGCCGGGGCCAGCCCCAGCAGCACCAACACGCCAATGCCGAGACCGGCTGCCACGCGGCGCCACACCGACCAATGGATCAAGGACGCCACGGCCTCGCGCCCCGCCAGAACGTCACCGACCCCCAGCGCCAGGGCCAGGATGCCGACCATGCGCACCCATGCGTCATCGGTCACAGTCAGGCCCAGCGGCGCCAGCAACAAGGCCGGGGCCAGCAGCAGGCCGACACCTGCGATGCACAGGTACAAGCCGAAGGCCTGCAGTGACCGAGCGGCGGCGTTCGAAGTCGAAATGGTGGGAGACATGGTGGGTTCCTGAAGTAAGCGGTGCTCGATTGAAGTCGCTGGCGCCGCGCGGCGCAACGGGACAACTGTCCCGAAAGTTGCTGCACTTCAGTAGCACTTCATTGGCACTTCAGTAGCAGCGCGGTAGCCGCTCAGGTGCCGATCAAGATCCGATCAATAGCGCAAGTCGCGCGTGCGCACCACTGCCTGCGGCCGCCCTTCGACACCGAGCTTGCGATACAGCAGCGACAGCGCATTGCGCACCGTCTTTTCGGCCAGGCCCATGTGGGCGGCGATCTGCAAGTTGTCGAGCCCCCGCGCCACCAGCGCCGCCAGCGCCTGTTCACGCGGCGTCAACTGCGGCCTGGCCGGCGCTGCGGCGACGAAGTCCGTCACCAATTCGCAAAAGCGCTCGAATGAAGGCTCACCGGCCAGCGGGTAGTGGTTGCGCGAAGGCAGGGTCTCAAAACGTGCGCCGGGGATTGCAGCCGCCATCTCGCGGCCCAGTTCCACCGGCACGACGGCATCGCCAGCGCTGTGCAGCACCAGCGTGGGCACTTGCAGTTGCGGCAAGAGTGAGCGCACGTCCAGCGCCACACGGGCGCGCAAGATCGCCGCAGCGCGCCGACCATCGCAGCTGAGCCGCTGCTGCTCGTTCAGCGCGGCAGCCTCGGCCGGGCTGGCTTCGGGGGCAAAGCGGGTGGTGAAAAACTGTTGCACCGCAGGGTCGTCGCGACCCCAACCGAGCTCGACCAGGCGCACGGTGGCTTCGTGGAAAGCCAGGCTGTCAGCCGAGGGTTCGCGGTGCAGCAGCCCATGGGTATAGCTGCCCATCAGCACCAGGTGCGAGACCCTCCCGGGGTGGCGCACCGCGTAAGCGATGGCAGGCGCTGCAGCGCCCGAGATGCCCAGCAGCGCCAGGGGCTCGCTGGTGCATGCGTTGGCGACAACGGCCACCTCTTCGACGGCCGCTTCCAGGCCCAGCGGTGTGTCGTCGGGGCCTGAGAGGCCGCAGCCGCGCTCGTCGTAACGCACGATGTCGAGATCGCGGCCCAACCGCGCCAGCCAGGGCTGCCACAGCGCAGATCGCAGGTCCATCTCGACATGCGTCATCCAGTGCGCCAAACGCAAAAGCGTCGGCGCGCCGACCCTGCCGCTGCGCGCCCAGGCGATGCGAGCACCCGAGGCCAGATGGGCAAAGCGCAGTTCATGGGTCAGCGGGCGCTGCGTGGCTGGCATGGCACGAATGTACGCGGCGCGGCGCGGCGCCGACTCAACGCGACTCAACGCGCGCCGAGCAGCTCCCAGCGCTCCAGCGCCAGCAACAAGTCAGCGTCAATGGCGTCGTGGCGCGCCTGCACCTCAGCCACGCGTTGCGGCTCTTGGGTGTACAGCTCGCTGCTGGCCAGGCGCTCGGCCAATGCACTTTGCTCGGCTTCCAAGGTCTCAATCAGCGCGGGCAGCGCGTCCAGCTCGCGCTGTTCTTTGTAGCTCAGCTTGCGCGTTACAGGCTTGCTCAAAGGCGCCTTGTTCACTGTCGCGTTACTTGCTTCGTTGGTCGTGATGGGTTTTATCGCTGCGGGCTTGACCGCGGCCTCGCGCAGTGCCACACCGCGTGCGCGCTGGGTTTGCCAATCGACATAACCACCTTCGTATTCGCGCCACAAACCCGGGCTACCGCCCTGGGCGGGGTCACCTTCCCAGGCGATGGTGCTGGTGACCACGTTGTCAATGAAGCGCCGATCGTGGCTGACCAAAAACACGGTGCCGGGATAACTTTGCAGCAAGTCTTCCAGCAGCTCCAGCGTTTCAATGTCGAGGTCGTTGGTGGGTTCGTCCAACACCAACACATTGGCCGGCAAGGCAAACAAACGCGCCAACAACAAGCGGTTGCGCTCACCACCCGACAGCGTGCGCACAGGCGAATTGGCACGCGCTGGCGAGAAGAGAAAGTCAGTGAGGTAGCTCATCACGTGCTTGCGCTGGTTGCCAATTTCGATCCACTCGCTGCCCGGGCTGATGGTGTCAACCAAGGTGGCATTCAAGTCGAGCTTGACGCGCATCTGGTCGAAGTAAGCCACCTGCAGTTTTGTGCCCTGGCGCACGCTACCGTGGTCGGGTTGAAGTTCACCCAGCACAAGCTTCAACAGCGACGTTTTGCCGCAACCGTTGGGGCCGATGAGGCCGACTTTGTCGCCGCGCAAAAGTGTTGCGCTGAAGTCTTTGATGAGCAGTTTGCCGCCCAAACTCAGGCCCACGTTTTTGAGCTCGGCGACGATCTTGCCGGGCGGCAAACCAGCGTCCAGCTCCAGCCGCACGGCGCCCAGCTCGTTGCGCCGCGCAGAGCGCTGTTCACGCAGTTTGACGAGCCTCGCCACGCGGCCCACGCTGCGCGTGCGGCGCGCTTCAACGCCTTTGCGTATCCACACTTCCTCGTTTGCCAAGAGCTTGTCTTCACGCGCGGCGGCCAGCGCTTCGTTTTCAATCTCGCGCTCTTTGGTGGCCTCAAAGGCAGCAAAGTCACCGGGGTAACTGCGCAATTGACCGCGGTCGAGTTCGATGATGCGCGTGGCCACCGCGTCAATGAAAGCGCGGTCGTGCGAGATCAAGATTAACGACCCAGGTGAGCCAGATTGCGCGCCGCGCCAGGACACGAGCAGTTCTTGCAGCCACTCGATGGCAGTGATGTCGAGGTGGTTGGTGGGCTCGTCGAGCAGCAGCACATCGGGCCGCGCCACCAGCGCTTGTGCCAGGGCCACGCGCTTTTTTTGTCCGCCCGACAGACGGTCGATGTGTAAGGCGGGGTCGAGATTGAGGCGCTGCATGGCTTCTTCCACGCGTTGCTCCCAGGTCCAGCCGTCCAGCGCCTCCAGCTGCGTTTGCAAGGCGTCCAGGTCTTCATGGGGCGCGTGGGCTTCGTAGCGCTCACGCAGCGCACGGGCAGCGGCAACACCTTCAGCGACGGCTTCAAACACCGTGGCGCCGGCCGCAAAAACGGGCTCTTGCGCCACGTACACGCGGCGCAAACCGGTGGTGAGCTGCAAGATGCCGTCGTCGGCTTTTTCCAGCCCCGCCAGCACTTTGAGCAAGGAAGATTTGCCCGTGCCGTTGCGCCCGATGAGCGCCACACGTTCGCCACCTTCGAGTGAAAAACCCACGCCATCAAGCAAGGGGACGTGGCCATACGCCAGGTGGGCATTGGAAAGAGAGAGCAGGGCCATGGGAAGTTTTCAGAAGTCATTCGTTCGGCGTCAAGCGCCAGCAAGTGTCAGCAAGCACCAGTGCGTTGCCAAGTCAGTTCGACTCAGCCCAGTTTTCAATGTGCAAACCAGGCACGCGCGCAAATTCGCGCGTGTTGTTGCTGACCAGCGTGGCACCCAGGCTGTGGGCGTGCGCAGCGATTTGTGTGTCGTAGGGCCCGATGGGGGTGCCTTGTTGTGTGAGCCAGGCGCGCAACGAGCCAAATACCTCGGCTGCAGTGGCATCAAAAGGTGCGATTTCAAGGGGCGTTAAAAACTGGCGCAAGGCACGCAAATTGCGCTCAGAGCCCGTGCGCGCCACGCCCCAATACAGCTCACCCGCAGTGACCGACGAGATACCCAGATCATTGGCATCGTGCTGCGCAAAAACGCGCAGCACGTGGGCCGGGCGTTGGTTGATGACGTAGATGCAGATGTCGGTGTCGAGCATGTAGCGCATCAGGGCCTCGCGGGGTTCGACGCGTTTCCC
>JAYVRO010000345.1:0-1523 GCA_043776165.1 Rubrivivax sp.
GGGTTGGCGGGGTAGCGCTCGGTGGCGTGCCCCGCGTTGTCAACAAAGCGCATGGCAGCTTGCACCTGAGCGGCATCGCCACGCAGCGAGAAATCAGCAAAACCCTCGCCATGTGCGACGGCAATGGGCAAGCGGCTGCCCGCCATGCCAGTAAAAAAGGCGCTGGGACTGGCCAGCACCTCCACCAGCGACAGGCGGGCTTCAAATTGCTCGCTCTTGTTGCGTGTGAAGCGCGGCCACGCCTGCGTGCCGGGGATGATCGCCGCCAATGCGGCCATCATCTGGCAGCCGTTGCACACGCCCAGTGCCAAGGTGTTGGGTCGGTTGAAAAAGGCCGCGAACTGCTCGGCCAGTGGTGGGTTGAAAAGGATGGAGCGCGCCCAGCCCTCGCCGGCGCCTAACGTATCACCATAGCTGAAACCACCGCAAGCTACCAAGGCCTGGTACTGGTCGAGCCTCGCGCGGCCTGCTTGCAGGTCACTCATGTGCACGTCATAGGCCTCAAAGCCGGCTTGTGCCATGGCGTAACTCATCTCGAGGTGAGAGTTCACGCCCTGTTCGCGCAGAACTGCGATCTTGGGTCGAACGCCATTGAGGTAGGGTGCAGCCATTTTTTCTGTCGCATCAAACGTTAAATGCACGTACAAGCCGAGGTCGTCAACGGCACCAACATCGGCATGCTCACTGTCGGCCGCTGCGGGGTTGTCGCGCTCGCGCGCGATGCGCCAGCTCACCTCGTCCCAGGTCTGATGCAAGGTTTGCAGCGGCGCGCTGAACACGGCTTTGGCGTCGCGCCAGACCTCTACCAGTCCACGGCTGTTGGTCTTGCCCACCACGTGGGCGTGTCGGGAAAGACCGTGTTCACGCAGCAAAACCATCACGGCGTCGCGGTCGGTGGTTCGTACTTGAAGCAGCACGCCGATCTCTTCATTGAACAAGGCATGCAGCGTGCGTTCTTCGCGCCGCGCGCCCACTTGAGTGGCCCAATTTTTAGCGTCACCCACGTCAGCACGGCTGTCACTGATGCCATCGCCCTCCAACACCAACATGTCCACGTTCAGGCTCAAGCCGATGTGCCCGGCAAAGGCCATCTCGCAGGCCACTGCCCACAAACCACCGTCGCTGCGGTCGTGATAGGCCAGCAATAGGCCACGCGCGCGCAGGGTGTTGACGGCCTTGACAAGTGAGGCGAGCAAGGCAGGGTCATCGAGGTCGGGCACAACGTTGCCAAACTGACCTAACACCTGCGCCAACATCGAACCACCCAGACGCTGACGGCCCTGGCCCAAATCAACCAATATGAGCGTTGTGTCGCCGGCTTGCAGTTGTGGTGTTAGCGTGCCACGCACATCGTCCAGTGTGGCAAAGGCCGTGACGATGAGGGATACCGGCGCCGTCACTTGGCGCGGCTCACCATTCGCAGCATCGGCCCAGCGTGTGCGCATCGACAGGGAGTCTTTGCCCACCGGCACGCCAATGCCCAATGCAGGGCACAGCTCCAGCCCTATGGCACGCACGGTGTC
>JAYVRO010000346.1:0-4831 GCA_043776165.1 Rubrivivax sp.
GTAGGCGAAGGCGATCTTCAGGGGCGCAGGTTTGGCGGGTGCGGACGCCGTTGCGGGTGCTGCTGCAGCCTTTGGTGGCTCTTCTTTTTTGCCGCAACCGACCAGGGCAGCCGCAGCCGCCAAGGCCGACCAACTGGCCAGTTTGAGCATCGAACGTTTGGATGAAAAGGTCATGGGGTTTGTCTCCAGTTGTGGGGTAGGACGCTGACAAAAGATTATCGCGGAGCGGCTGTCAGTTGCTTCAATAGGTTGCCTCAATCAGTTGCCTCAATCAGTTGCCTCGATCAGCTGCCCGGATAAAACGGCTTGCCCAAGGACGCGGGCATGTTCACCCTGATCCATGTGGCATTGCGTGAGATGAGCACCAGCACCACGATGGTGGCCACGTACGGCAGCATGCTCAGGAACTGGCTGGGCACGTCAACGCCCTGCCCTTGCAGATGGAATTGCAGCATCGTGACGCCGCCAAAAAGGTAAGCGCCCAGCAACACGCGGGCCGGGCGCCAGGTGGCAAAGGTCGTCAAGGCCAGGGCGATCCAACCCTTGCCCGCGACCATACCTTCCACCCACAAGGGCGTGTACACCACCGACAAGTAGGCGCCGGCCACGCCGCACAGCGCACCGCCGGTGACAACGGCCAGCAAGCGAATGCGCCGCACCGGGTAACCCAGCGCGTGCGCCGATTCTGGTGATTCACCCACCGAGCGCAGCACCAGGCCGGCGCGTGAGCGCGCAAGGAACCAGGCCAGCGCGACCGTCAGCGCCAGGGCGATGTAGACCATCGGATGCTGGCGAAAAAGGGCCGGCCCGATGAAGGGCAGGTCGGCCAGACCGGGGATGCTGAACGAAGCGCGTTCACCCAATTTTTCTTGCACGAAGCGAATGCCGATGAAGGCCGACAAACCCGTGCCGAACAAGCTCAACGCCAGACCCGTGGCGTACTGGTTGGTGTTGCACCAGATGACCAGCACACCAAAGGCCGCCGCCATCAGGGCGCCGGCCACGGCACCCGCACCGAAGGCCAGCCAGTCGTTGCCAGTGGTGACACCCGTGGCAAAACCAGCGATCGCGGCGACCAGCATCATGCCTTCGGCGCCCAGATTCACGATGCCCGCACGCTCGTTGATGAGCAGCCCCAAACCCGCCAACGCCAACACGGTGCCGGCATTGAGCGTGGCCGCAACGAGCAGCGCCCAAGAGGTGAAATCGATGTCCATTTCAGACCCCTTTTGAAGCACCGAGCGCCCAGCGCACGCGGTAATGTATGAGCGTGTCGCAGGCCAGCAAGGTGAAGAGCAGCAGGCCCTGGAACACCCCTGTCAACGACTTGGGCAAGCCCAGGCGCGACTGTGCCAGTTCACCCCCGATGTAGAACATGCTCATCAGGATGGCCGAGAAGATGATGCCCACCGGATGCAGTCTGCCGACAAAGGCCACGATGATGGCCGCAAAGCCGTAGCCCGCAGGCACATAGGGCGTGAGCTGCCCCAGCGGCCCGGCGGCTTCCAGTGCACCGGCCAGCCCGGCCATTGCGCCCGAGAGCAGCAGCGCCGTCCAGACCGCCGCACGCGACGAGAACCCTGCGTAGCGCGCCGCAGCACTTGCCAGCCCGCCCACCTGCAACTGAAAGCCGCGATAAAAGCGAAACATGAAGGCCCAAAAAGCCGCCACGCTGAGCAACGCAATGAAGATGCCGATGTTGGCGCGCAGCCCGCTCACCAGACGCGGCACTTTGGTCTCGGACAAGAAGGTGATGGTCTGCGGAAAGTTGTAGCCCTTGGGGTCCTTCCAGGGTCCGTAGACCAAGTAGCTCAGCAGCATTTCGGCAACATAAACCAGCATCAGGCTGACGAGGATTTCATTCGCGTTGAAGCGGTCGCGCAAGAGCGCTACGATGGCTGCCCAGGCCATGCCACCGAGGACACCCGCCAAGAGGATCAGCACCACGATGCCCGCGCCAAGACTGGCCAGCATCGGCGACTGCGGCCCGGCCTGCATGGCGACCCAGCCCCCCGCCAAGGCGCCCACCACGAACTGCCCTTCGGCGCCAATGTTCCAGACATTGGCGCGAAAACACACCGCCAAGCCGAGCGCAATCAGGATCAAGGGCACGGCTTTGATGGACAGCTCTGACAACGCGTACAAGCTCTTCACTGGTTCGACAAAGAAGACTTGCAAACCACGCACCGGGTCTTTGCCCAGCAAGACAAACAGGCCGACACCGATGACCACCGTGATGGCCAAGGCCAGGACCGGGCTCGTGATGGACAGCCAGCGCGAAGGCTGGGCGCGCAGTTCAAGGCGCAGCATGTTGGGCCTCCGCAGCGTCAACAGCCGTCGTGCCGGGGCGGGCTTCAAGTGCCACATCAAACAGGCCCGACATCCACTGCCCGATGAGCTCGACGCTGGCCTGCGCGATCGGCACGGCGCGCGACAACTTGCCTTGCGCCACGACCGCCAGCCGGTCGCTGATTTCGAACAACTCGTCGAGCTCTTCACTCACCACCAATACTGCGCATCCGGCATTGCGCAAGGCCAGCAGCTCACTGCGAATGAGCGCCGCCGCACCGACATCAACGCCCCAAGTGGGTTGGCTGACGATGAGCAAACTGGGGTTGGCGTCGATCTCGCGCCCGACCAGAAATTTTTGCAAGTTACCGCCCGACAAACTCTTGGCCGCTGCCTGGGGGCCACCGGCCTTGACTAAAAACCGCGCGATGATTTTTTGCGCCAGCTCAGCGGTCCCGTGGCTTGAAATCCACCCCGCACTCGAGACGTTTTCAGTGCGCGTGAGCAAGGTGTTGTCCGCCAGGCTGAGCGAGGGCACAGCGCCGCGGCCCAAGCGCTCTTCGGGCACAAAGTGCAGCCCGGCTTCACGGCGTTTTCGCGGCGGCTGGGCGGCGATGTCGCGGCCATTGAATGTGATGCTCATGGCTGGGGCGCGCGGGTCCTCACCCGACAGCGCGCGCAGCAGTTCTTGCTGGCCGTTGCCCGACACACCAGCCACGCCCAGGATCTCGCCAGCACGCACATCGAAGCTCACGCCTTTGAGTTCGGTGCCGAAGGGGTCCAGCGCTTTGAGCGACAGACCACGCACATCCAGCACCACCGCGCCCGCGTTCACTGAACGTTGCACCAGCGCGGGCGGGTCGGCGCCAATCATGTAGCGCGACAGGCTCGCGTTGCTCTCTTGTCGCGGGTCCACCTCCCCTGTCACCTTGCCGCCGCGCAGCACCGTGCAACGTGTGCACAGCGCACGAATCTCGTCGAGCTTGTGGCTGATGTAGAGGATCGAGCAGCCATCGGCGCTGAGCTGCCTGAGCGTGACAAAAAGCTTGCCGACGGCCTGCGGCGTGAGCACCGAGGTCGGCTCGTCCAGGATCAGCAACTTCGGGTTGGTGAGCAAGGCGCGAACGATCTCGACGCGCTGACGCTCACCGACACTGAGCGTGTGCACCGGCCGTTCGGGGTCGACGTCCAGGCCGTAGGTGTGTGCCACTTCAACGATGCGCTGCGAGACCTGTGCCAGCTGCAAACCCTTGTCCAGACCCAACCACACGTTCTGTGCTGCGGTGAGCGTGTCGAACAGCGAGAAGTGCTGGTAGACCATGCTGATGCCCAGCACCCTGGCCTGCGCCGGGCTGGCCACTTTGAGCAGTTGACCGTTCCAGCGCATCTCGCCCGCATCGGGTTGCACGGCGCCGTAAATGATCTTCATCAGCGTGCTCTTGCCAGCACCGTTCTCGCCCAGCACGGCGTGAATCTCGCCGGCTTGCACGCTCAGGCTCACGGCGTCATTGGCGCGCACCGCCGGGTATTGTTTGGTGATGCCACTGAGTACCAGGCGCGGCACAACTGCGGGGTTGGTCATCGAGCTGGTCCTTTCATGACAGAGTGGGCTGGGCCTCGAACAGTCGGCGGCCGGCCACCCAAGTGCTGTGCAAATGGCGTTCGTCGGACAACATCATCCAAGCGAACACCTTCTCGTGAATGTCGGTCGCCGCTTGCAGGCGCTGCTCGTCAACAGCGCCACGGGACCAACGCCACAGACACAGGTCTGCCATGTGCCCGGCTTGCAACTTCCCGATCTCATGGTCCAGCGACAAAGCCCGCGCCGAACCCAGGGTGGCCGCATACAGCCCGTCCCAGGCGCTCAGCCGCTGGCCCAGCAAGGCTTGCACCTTCATGGCATCGGCCAGCGTGCGCTGCATCGACAAGCTGTTGCCCCCGCCCACGTCACTGGCCAGGCTGACGGCCACACCGGCACCCGCAGCCGCTTTCCAGTCAAACAGGCCACTGCCCAGGAACAAGTTCGAGCTCGGACAAAAAGCCACTTGCGCGCCGCGTTGATGGAGCAAGCCGCGATCGGCGTCGTCGAGCCAGATGCCATGCGCCAGCACCGACCGTGGGTGCAGCAGCCCGACTTGTTCGTAGACATCGAGGTAGCTGCGAGCTTGCGGAAAAAGCTCACTCACCCAGCGCACTTCATCGCGGTTCTCGGCGACATGCGTCTGCATGTACAGGCTGGTGTCGGCGCGGCACAGCGCGCCGGCCATGGCCAACTGCTGCGGTGTGCTGGTGGGCGCAAAGCGCACCGTCACGGCAACACTGTTGCGGCCCTTGGCATGCCAGCGCGAGATGGTGTCTTCGTAGTCGCGTTCGGCCTGCGCCACCGTGTCGCACAGGCCGGCAGGGGCGTTTCTGTCCATCAACACTTTGCCGCTGATGAGCCGCATGCCACGCTCGCTGGCCGCTGCGAAAAGGGTGTCTACGCTGACCTTGTGCACGGTGGGGAACACCGCCGCCGTGGTCGTGCCATGCGCGAGCAGCG
>JAYVRO010000347.1:0-4792 GCA_043776165.1 Rubrivivax sp.
GCCACGGCGGCCGGCAGCTTGAAAGTGAAGACACTGCCCACGCCAAGCTGACTGCTGACCGTGATGTCGCCGCCCATCAGGCGCGCCAGATCGCGCGAAATTTGCAGGCCCAAACCGGCGCCGCCATGGCGCCTGTGCGGCGGGTCATCGGCCTGATTAAAACGCTCGAAGAGCCTGCTCAAGGTGGCGGCACTCATGCCGATGCCTGAGTCTGTGACCACCAACTCCAGCTCGCAACTCTGTGCTGGGTGGCCGCTGACGGGCACATGTGCGGCTGTGACACCCGACCGGTTGACGCAGTGAATGTCGAGCAGCACGGCGCCGCGGTCGCAAAACTTGATGGCGTTTGAGAGCAAATTGAACAGAACTTGTTTGACGCGCGTGGCGTCCAGGGTCAGCCGATGGGGTACGTCAGGGTCGATGCTGATGTGCAGTGCAAGTTCTTTGCGCCGCGCTTGCGAGCGCATGAGTGATTCAACACCCCGTACCAAGCCGCGAAGCTCCACGTCGGAGGTCAGTAAGCGCAGCCGCCCAGTCTCAAGCTGCGACATGTCCAAGATGTCGTTGAGGATCTGCAAGAGGTGGTCGGCAGACTCCGTGGCTGTGTCGAGCAGCTCGACTTGTCTTGGGTTGAGGCCCGACTCTGCCAACAGCGTCATCATGCCCAGCAAGCCCTGAAACGGCGTTCGAATCTCATGGCTCATGTTGGCCAAAAAAGCACCCTTGGCCAGGTTGGCAGACTGGGCTTCGCGCTGCGATTCACGCAGCCACGTGCTGATCTCTTCAAGCGACTGGCGGCGCTGCTCCAGGCGGCGGAGCTGCCTGAAGGCAATGAATGCAAACGTCAGCATGAGCACCGACAAGAACACCGTCAGGGCCAAGCTGGTGACGTTGTGCTGGCGCACCGATTGCTCGCGCTGCGTGGTGTGCAAGGCCACCTGCTGCGAGGCCCACAACGAGAGGGCATGGATTTGTTCAGCCAATGTCAAAAGTTGGGGGCGCAAAGCCACCAACCCAGACAGGTCCAGCAGCGCGCCACCTTGGGCAGCCGCAAACACAGGGTCGGCCTCTTGGATAAAGGCTGATGCTTGCTGCACGGCCTGAGTCATCACGGCCTCGTCTTGCATCAAGCGCTTGCGCGCTTCGTCGCGCAACAAATTTACGCCGCTGACAAAGGCCGCAAAGCGAATTGGCAGGCTGTCGCTCTCATTGCCTGGCGGTGGAGCGTCTTGTGCTGAGGTCGACACCGGCCACCGTTCACGCAAGTGCAGATACGCCACTTCCACGCGGTGTGTGGAAGCCACCACCGCATCGTCGTCCACCAACATGGCGGGCTGCAGCAGGCGCATTTGTTGCCATTGCACAAGTGCCGCAACGGCCAAAGCCAAGCCCAACAACACACCCACCGGCCACAGCCAGCCCGAACGCTCGGCAGCGCTGGCGTGCGCGCTAGTCAGCGAACTTCGATGCGAGGTATCTGCCATGGTGATCGACCGAAATAGACAGTGCCGAACAACTTGGGCAGGGGGTCGTGCGGGGAGACGATCAAAGCGCTTGCCTTGGCGGGAAATACGGCGGGAAACACGACGGGCAACACGACGCGCAACAAGGTGCGACTGTCCGGTCGGTCGGGCCCTCGCCCATGGCAAAAGGTGATGTTGTTCATCAGACCAAATTCCCTCGGCACACCCTCACACAGTGCCCCATTCTAGGAAAAAACCGCTGCCTGCGGTGGTTTGGTGCGATGTTCTGGGCTTGGCCAGTGCCACTGTAGGCAATGAAAACACACATGCCAGAATCTCACGACTCACGAGAAACGGCATCGCCGCCCCGTCGACCTCGCTTTCGAAGTCCGCTCGTAGACCGGCCGGTAGACCGGTCGGCGAACCGGCTCGCAGACCAGACTTGCAAGCCAGGTTATGACTTTAACTATTGACTTGAGAGACATCACGATGACCGCAAGACTCCCAGGCAAGACGGCATTGCTCACAGCTGCTGGCCAAGGCATAGGCCGCGCCACGGCCGAAGCTTTTGCACGCGAAGGTGCGCGCGTGATCGCCACCGACATCAACCCGCGTTTGTTGCTGGACTTGGCGCAAACACCGAACATCACAACATTAACACTTGACGTGACCGATGCCGACGCCATCACCGCGTTGTGCGACAGCCTGGGCCGGGTTGATGTGCTCTTCAACGGAGCGGGTTTTGTGCACGCAGGCAGCGTGGCGCAATGCACTGAAGAAGACTGGGACTTCGCATTTGCACTCAACGTGCGTTCGATGTTTCGCCTCATCCGCGCGGTTCTGCCGGGCATGCTGGCTGCGGGCGGCGGCAGCATCATCAACATGGCTTCAGCGGCGTCGAGCATCAAGGGCGTGCCCAACCGGTTTGTCTACGCCACCACCAAGGCAGCGGTGATCGGATTGACCAAATCGGTCGCCGCAGACTACGTGGCCAAAGGCATTCGCTGCAACGCCATTTGCCCAGGCACCATCGAGTCACCTTCGCTGCGTGAACGCATCAGCGCGCAGGCGCAGGCCAGCGGCCAAACCCTGGGGCAGGTGGAAGACGCCTTCGTGGCACGCCAGCCCATGGGTCGCCTGGGCAGTGCGGCTGAAATCGCTGCGCTGGCGGTGTACCTGGCCAGCAATGAATCAGCCTTCACCACCGGAACGACGCAAGTCATCGACGGTGGCTGGTCGCTCTGACACGGCCCGCTCCTATTCAACTTCGCCATTCACGATTCACTCATCACCATTCACCCGGAGAGCAAACAATGAAACTCATGCGCATCGGAGCCAAAGGCTCAGAACGCCCCGCCCTGATGGACGCGCAGGGCCGCGTGCGCGACCTGAGCAGCGTGCTGCCCGACATCGGGGCCGCCGCGCTCAGCCCCAGTAGCCTGGCTCGGTTGCGCGCGCTCGATGTGACCACCTTGCCCGTTATCGACAAACCCGGTCGCGTTGGTGCGCCCTGGGTCGGCTGCGAAAAGTTCTTGTGCATTGGTTTGAACTACGCCGACCACGCGGCGGAATCGAACTTGCCGATCCCCAAAGAACCCATCCTCTTCATGAAGCCCATCAGCTGCCGCCAAGGGCCTGACGACGCCGTCGTCTTGCCTCAGGGTTCCGTCAAGAGCGACTGGGAAGTGGAGCTGGGCATCGTCATCGGCAGCAAAGCGCGTTATGTCACCGAGGCCGACGCTTTGAGTCATGTCGCCGGTTACTGCGTGGTGAACGACCTGTCTGAGCGCGAGTACCAAATCGAGCGCGGCGGCACCTGGGACAAGGGCAAAGGTTGCGACACCTTCGGCCCTGTCGGCCCGTGGCTGGTGACCACCGACGAGATCTCCGACCCACAAGTGCTGGGCATGTGGCTCGACGTGAACGGCACGCGGCGCCAAAACGGCAGCACCAAGACGATGATCTTTGGCGTGGCGCAGATCGTGAGCTACGTGAGCCGCTTCATGACGCTGTACCCCGGCGACTTGATCGCCACGGGCACCCCTCCCGGCGTGGGCATGGGCGCCAAGCCTCACCCGACCTATCTGAAGGCCGGTGACACCATGGTGGTGGGCATTCAGGGCCTGGGTGAACAGCGCCAGGCGGTGCATGCCTGGAGCGCGGAGATCCTGGACGCCTGAAGCGTCAGTTCCCAATGAAGGTCAGTCCCTGAAAGCTGGGCGCTGAAAGTTGGCGCTGAAGGTTGGCGTTAAAGACAAGCGTTCAGAGTAGGCGCGAAAGTTGTGCGCAAGAGTTGAACTAAACCGCTGACACGGTGGTCGTGCGCGACGAGCTGCGCGGGGCATTGGCGCGGACCCTTTTCGACGTGCGCCCTATGCGCCCGGCCATGGGTGGTGGGTGGCCGGCGCAGCGAAGTAAAGGAGGAGCCGACGATCGAAGGTCGTCGGCGGGGGACATGAGCGGAGGCGGCCACCTACCGCCCGTGGCCCGCCACTGCCGGCAGCCCGCAACGACCCGCGACTCGCTGCACCGCAGACTCGACCACGCCTCCCCCGGCGAGCGCGTTGCGCGTCCGGGCCCCTGAGGCTTACATTCCCCAATAGCCCCGCAGCCCACCACCGTGGACGCGGTTCAGTCCAACGAGGTTTATCCGACGCGATCGGCACCAGACCCTTTGGTCAACTTCTTTGGGGCGTCGGATAAACGCCTTCCGTTAAACCCATGAGCAACTTCGTCGGTACTACCACTCCGGCCGCCCCCGCTGCACTTCGCATTCACCCGGCCGACGATGTGCTCATCGCGCGCCAGCAATTGCTGGGCGGCATGCGGTTTGAGGCCGAGGGGTTCACCGTCAGCGGCCTCATCCCGCCGGGCCACAAAGTGGCGGCGCGTGCTATTGCAGCCGGTGCACCGGTGCGGCGCTACAACCAGATCATCGGCACGGCCAAAGTGGCCATCTCACCGGGCCAGCATGTGCACACGCACAACCTGGAATTTGCCAGTTTTGCGCGTGACGAGGTGGCGGGTCTGGACGCCAACGTTACACATTACGCAGACACACCGGCCTCCTTCCAAGGCATCGTGCGCGCTGATGGCCGCGTCGCCACACGCAACTACATCGGTGTACTGACCTCGGTGAACTGTTCGGCCACGGTGGCGCGCGCCATTGCCGACCACTTCCGCCGCGACATCCATCCCGAAGCCCTGGCGCCCTTCCCCAATGTGGACGGCGTGATTGCGCTTACCCACGGCGCGGGCTGCGCCACGGCCAGTGACGGCGAGCCTTTGCAAGTGCTGCGCCGCACCCTGGGCGGCTACGCGCGCCACGC
>JAYVRO010000348.1:0-17631 GCA_043776165.1 Rubrivivax sp.
TCGGCCAACAAAAACGCCGTTTTGCCTATCTTGTGCGCCACCTTGCTGACACGCGAACCCGTGCGCTTGCGTGGCATACCTGAGATCACTGACGTGAAGAAGATCGTCGAGATCTTTCGCATGATCGGCAGCCAAGTTGAAGTGGACTATTCCACCGGCATTCTTGATGTCTGCCACCGCGACACGCGTTTCAACGAACAAGAGCACCGTCTGCCTGAAGAAATGCGCAGCTCCATCATGCTGGTGCCGCCGCTCCTGGCGCGTTTTGGCGTGGCACGCATTGAAAACGACGTGAAGGGTTGCAGCCTGGGCGTGCGCGAAATCGACCCGCACGTGGAAGTGCTCGAGCGTTTTGGCTGCACCGTCGAGCGCTCGCGCGAAGCGCTGGTCATCCGCGCCCCAGCGGGGCTCAAGGCCACGCAGCATTGGCTGGATTACGCGAGCGTCACAACGACAGAGAACTTCGTCTTATGTGGTGCGTTGGCCGAGGGCACGTCCACGCTGATGAACGCGGCCAGCGAGCCGCATGTGCAAGAGTTTTGCGTCTTCATGGCCATGCTCGGCGGGCGCATCAAGGGCATTGGCACCTCCAGGTTGACGGTGGAAGGCGTGCATGAACTCGGCGGGGGCGAATTCACCTTCGCAGAAGACTTCCACGAGATCGTCACCTTTTTGGCGCTGGGCGCCATCACGGGCGGCGAGGTCATCGTCAAAAACTCAGTGCCTGAGCAGTTTCCGCTGATCGATCGCACCTTTGCCAAGTTCGGTGTGAACATCGTGCACGAAGGCGGTTGGTCGCGCTCCACGGTCGACGGCGTGATGCGGGTGCGAGAACCCTTTACGCGCAACATCTTGCAAAAAGTAGAGGCTGCGCCCTGGCCCTATTTGCCGGTAGACCTGTTGCCTATTTTTGTGGCTTTGGGCGTCAAGGCCCACGGCAGTTGCATGTTCTGGAACAAGGTCTATGACGGCGCCATGGGCTGGACGTCGGAGTTGTCCAAATTTGGCGCGCACGCTTTTTTGTCGGACCCCCACCGCGTCATCACATTCGGCGGCAAACCGTTGGAACCCGCCGAAGTGGAAAGCCCCTACATCATCCGCGTGGCGATTGCACTTTTGATGTTAGCGGCCAGCATCCCTGGCCAATCTCGCATCAAAAAAGCCACACCGGTGCGGCGCGCACACCCGCGTTTTGCAGAGAACATCACCATGCTCGGCGCCAAGGTGGAGTGGGTCGAAGGCGACTGAAACTCGGCATTGAGCCAGGCGACTGAAGCCACCCTTCAAAGGGCCGCCATCGCCTTGCTTGGGTTCAATAAATTGCGCCTGCCGTCGGTCGTTTTGTCAGCGGTGTCGACGATGATTTTCACCACCTCGACAGGACTCAACTGAGGCCGCATGGCCAGCATCTTGGCAGCCAGGTTGGCCACTTGCGGCGACGACATCGAAGTGCCCGACAAGGCCACCGTTTTCCCGCCGGGCACAAAACTCGGCACTTGGTAGCCGTTGGCGTGCACCTTCACGGTGGGGCCATAGCTGGTGAAGCTGGCTTCGTCGCCGGCCAAATCCACCGCGCCCACCGTTAACAGGTTGGGCAGCACGATGCCCGCAGGGATGCTCTCGGTGAAGGTGGCGTCGTCACCGCTGTTGCCTGCAGCCGCCACAAACAACATGGCAGGCGCGCTGGCCATGGCTTGGGTCAACGCCGTCTTGCTGATATCAAAGTATTGGCGCGCCATGGCCTTGCGCGCTTCAGGCGTTGCACCCAAACCGCATTGCTCCAACTCTCCCTCGATGGACGACACATTGCCGCCCCAGCTCATGTTCACCACCCGCGTGCGGCGCTCTTTGAAGTAATTCACAAAAGCAAACATCGCAGCAGCGTCACGCTTGGCGCCTTCCAGGCTCGGGCAGGGGTCGGGCTTGATGGTGTGACCGTATTCAATGCGCGCCACCAGGAGCCGCGCAAAAGGGTTGCCCGCCATGGCAATACCCGCCACGTGGGTGCCATGCACGTAGCTGCCCACCAGGTTCAAATCTTCCACTGCAGCCTTGTACTGGTCGGGTGACAGCTGCGACAAAAAGCGCTTCACGTCACTGGCCTCAGCGCTGTCGATGTTCGATTCCAGGTCCGACAAGCCCTTGGTGCGTGCCATCAGCGAAGGCAGTTTGGGTTGAAGCGCCGTTGGGATGGGGAAGAGCTCGCCGCTGGTGCGTTTGCTGTACTTGTCAAATGCCAAAACATGAGGCACATGGTGTTGGGTGTTGAGCACACGGCCCTTGAAGAGCGCCGTATCTACTCCGCTGTCCCACACAGCGAGGTGCACTGGTTTGGCGCCGACTGCACTGGGATCGAGCACCACGTCGCGCGCGGCCCAGATGTCTTTCTTGGTGACCTTGTTTGCCGCCAGATAGCTGCTGAAGACATCAACAAAGGTTTGCTTCAAGGGCAATGTCACCTGCAAGGAATAGCGCGCACCGACCAAACCCGGTGCGAACTCTGAACTGAGCGCACCGCTGCTGGTAACAATGGGTTGCATCACCTCACGAGGGCGGCCCAGGATGAGCGCTTCGCCGATCAGCTCAGCACTGGCCTTGAGCTCGCGCACTTCGTTTTCAATCACGGCGTACGGCGCGCCGGCCAACTCTTGGCCAATGGTGTCGGCCACTTGTTGGCGAAAGGCCGCGCTGCCCGGCGCGTGGGTTTTGGCGGCTTGGCTCACGGCGCGTAAACGCAGGCCAGAGATCAACTTGTCAGCGGGTTTGTCTTGCATGGCGCGCACTTCTTCAGCGCGTCGCTGTGCGTCGTCAAAGCGGCCCTCCAAGAAGTCCATCAACGCCAAAGTGGTCAGCAGGTCTCGCTGCGTGGCCTTGTCGGCAATGTCGTAGCCTGCCAGCACGCCTTCGATGTCTTTGCGCAGGGCTTGCGCAAAAGGCGCAAAGCGCTCGGCGTTGCGCACCACATCTTCCACTTTGCCCTCGATGCGGTAACTGAAGCGTGGCAGGTCGGCGGCTTTGTCGATGCGCGGTTTGTTCTGCGCGAAAGTGACGATAGACGTCAAAGTCAAGGCCGCAGTGGCAAACAACAACAGGACTCTGGAGGCAATGTGCATGGCGAAGCTTTCAGTGGTTCAAGTTGCCCATGCTAGACGCAACTGCGTTGCATCAGGCCGCCCATCGCGCCACGTTGCTACGAACGGCAGTCTGGCTGAGTCGGGTCGCTAAAAGCGGCCTCGCCGCGCTCTTTCAACCCTTGAAAAGACCTGCAATCTGCTGCAACGCCGTGGGGTCTTCTATGGTCGTCAAGTCACCGGGGTCGCGCCCCTCGCAAACGGCTTGAATGGCACGGCGCAACAGCTTGCCAGAGCGTGTTTTGGGCAACGCGCTGACAAACCGAACACGAGACGGTCGCGCGACAGCACCGAGCTGATCGTCCACCACTTTCATGATGGCGCCTTCGAGCTTGAGGGCGTCAGCAGGCGTTTCGGCTTGACTCACATCTTTGAGGATCACAAAGGCCATGGCAACTTGGCCTTTGAGCGTATCGGCCACGCCCACAACGGCCACTTCAGCCACGTTAGGATGGCTCGAAATGCTCTCTTCGATCTCGCGCGTGCCCAGCCGGTGGCCAGCCACGTTGATCACATCGTCTGTGCGGCCCAGGATGAAAAAGTACCCGTCCTCGTCGCGAATGCCCCAGTCGAAAGTGCTGTAGACCATGCGGCCCGGCACCGTCTGCCAATAGGTTTTGACAAAACGTGCGTCGTCGTGCCATACGGTTTGCATGCAACCCGGTGGCAAGGGACCTTCGATGACGACCACACCCTTCTCGTTCGGCCCGGTGAGTTCGGCGCCGGTGTTTTCGTCAAGCAACTTCACATCAAAACCGTAAACGGGCTTGCCCGGCGAGCCGAACTTGCTGGGTGCCGACTCGACGCCGTTGCATATGGTGAGCACGGGCCAACCCGTTTCTGTTTGCCAGTAGTTGTCGATGATGGGCTTGCCCAGCGATTCGGAGATCCACTTTGCTGTGGGTTGGTCCAGCGGCTCACCTGCCAAAAATAGCGCGCGCAACGAGCTCAGATCATGGCGCGAGAGGGCCGCAGGGTCTTGTTTCTTCAGCACCCGCACCGCCGTGGGCGCACTGAACATCACGGTGACTTTGTACTTCTCGACAAGGCTCCACCAAATGGCCGCGTCAGGCCGCGTCGGCAAGCCTTCAAACAGGATGGTGGCCATGCCCGCAATGAGCGGGCCGTAGACGATGTAGCTGTGGCCCACCACCCAGCCAATGTCGCTGGTACTGAAGTAGGTTTCACCCGCGTTGCCACAAAAGATGTGCTTCATGCTCGCGGCCAAGGCCACAGCGTAGCCACCTGTGTCGCGCTGCACGCCCTTGGGTTTGCCTGTGGTGCCACTGGTGTAGAGCGTGTAACTTGGATGTGTAGAGTCAAGCCACTCACAGGGGACCTTGGCACCTTTGTGTGTGGCGTGCCAAGCGGCAAAGTTTTCGTCGCGACCGGCCTCCCGACTGAACGGCGCCAAACCGCGGTCCACCATCAGCACTTTGGCGGGTTTGTGCTGGGCCAGACGAATGGCTTCGTCCAGCAAGGGCTTGTAGGGCATGACCTTACCGCCACGGCTTCCGGCGTCAGCGCTGACGATGAGCACCGGCGTGGCGTTGTCAATGCGGTCAGCCAAGCTGCCACTGGCAAAACCACCGAACACCACCGTGTGGATGGCACCAATGCGTGCGCAAGCCAGCATGGCAAAAGCGGCTTCGGCAATCATCGGCATGTAGATCAAGACGCGCTCACCTCTGCGCACGCCCAGTGACAACAAGGTGGCAGCAAAAGTCTGCACTTCGGCGTGCAGTTCACGGAAGGAATACACGCGTTCCTGGCCCGTTTCTGTTGAAACAAAGATCAGTGCGTTTTGCTCACTGCGCTGCGCCAAGTGGCGATCAACCGCGTTGTGGCACAGGTTGGTTTGGCCACCCACGTACCAATTGGCAAAGGGTGGTTTGTCGTACTCGCAGACGGTGTCGAAGGGTTTGTGCCAATCGATCAGCGCAGCTTGCTCTGTCCAGAAGGCCCTGGGCTGATCAATGGACCTTCGATAAAAATCGTTGTAGACCATGCCATGTCCTGCGCAGCGCGATGGGTTTGATGAAGCCTGCCATTCTGGTCAGCGCGCTTGCAATGCGCTGACAACGCCAGGTCTGCGAACAAACAACACAACAGCAGCACAACAGCAGGCCGGCGCCAAGCTCAACTCAACCGCACCACGACGCGGCCACGCACCTGCCCAGTCATCAAGCGCTCAGCCGCTTCCAGTGCGCCCTCTAGCGGCACTTCGGTCGTCATGGTCTCCAACAAAGTGGGGTCGAGGTCGGTGGCCAAGCGGGCCCAGGCTCGCTGTCGAAGCGTCAAAGGCGCCATCACGCTGTCGATGCCCAGTAGTGCGACACCCCGCAGGATGAAGGGCATGACCGTGCCAGGCAGGTCGATGCCCTGCGCCAAGCCACAAGAAGCCACTGCGCCGCCGTATCGTGTTTGTGCCAGGGCGTTGACGAGCGTGTGGCTGCCCACAGCGTCGACCACCCCGGCCCAGCGTTCTTTTTGCAGCGGCTTGCCCGCAGCGCTCAGTTCGGCTCGATCAATGACACTCTTTGCGCCAAGTTTTTGCAGGTAATCGGCCTCGGCGGCCTTGCCGGTTGCGGCCACCACCGTGTGGCCCAACTTGGCCAACAAGGCCACGGCCACGCTGCCCACACCCCCTGTGGCGCCGGTGACTAACACTTCACCTGACCCGGTTTTTAAGCCGTGGCACTCCAGGGCCATCACACACAACATCGCTGTGTAACCGGCGGTGCCGATGGCCATGGCCTGACGCGTTGTAAAGGCACTCGGCAACTTCACCAACCAGTCGCCTTCGAGCCGTGCGCGGGTGGCCAAACAGCCCCATCGGGTTTCGCCCACCCCCCAGCCGTTGTGGATGAACTTGTCGCCGACTTTCCAGTCGGCGTGGCTGCTCTCCAACACCGTGCCTGCGCCGTCGATGCCCGGCACCATGGGCCACTGGCGCACAACAGGAGAGCGGTTGGTCAAAGCCAAGCCGTCTTTGTAGTTGAGCGTTGAAAACTCGGGCTGCACCAGCACGCCGGCGGCGGGCAGACGGGTTTCGTCGACCTCCGTTTGCCGGGCGCTGAAACCGGTTTCGTTCTTTTCAAGGAGCAGGGCTTTGAACATGGGGGCTTCCGTCAAGAGTTGTTCGGCGGGCGAAAAGCCGAAAGCTTAACGCCGCGCCGACGCTCTTGTGGAGCCTTGGTAGTGCAGCCCGATTGCGGAAATCAGTTGCGCACGACGATGGCGTTTGTCACGGACTTCACGCCGGACACATCACGCGCAATGCCTTCAGCGGTGTTTCGTTCGGTTGAGTTTTTTGCGAAGCCTGACAACATCACGGTGCCGTTCAAGGTTTCAACGCGGATGGACGAAGCGTCGACATTCTTGTTGTCGATAAAGCGGCCCTTGATGGCCGTGGTGATGGCGGCATCGTCAATGTAGGCGCCCACAGACTCTTGACCTCTGGTCACGGCGCAGCCAGGTACGACGATCAATACAGCGGCCGCAATACTGAGGACCAAGGTGCTGGCCAAAGTGATGTGCAGTTTCATGGTAGGTCTCCTATGGATTTGTCAAAACAAACGTCCGAGCGGCGGATTTGCCATCAAACATTACCAGCGGAGCTGTCTGGTGGTCTTGACCGGCCACACAGAGAGAGCCACACAGGCATGGCATGACTCTATGTTCTCGCCGCCCTGCGGGGGATCAGCGAATCGGCTCACGCCTTGTAGGACAAAGTCGCGTTATGTCGCCTTCAGGCTGCGAGCCCATCGAACCCGAAGGATGACAACGCACCCAGTGGACCCGTGCGGCGGCCCGCGTGCAAGCGGCAGTGTCGTTGCTGTCGCAGTAACAAAAAAACGTGCATGGCAGCGGGTCATTGCCATGCGCTATCCTCGACGCCCGATGATGCTGAGCCGACGCCCCTTCTTCAACGCTGCCTTGCTGTTTTTCTTGGCCTTGTGTGCTCCATGTGCGCTGGCCGGCCCAGAACAAAGCAACGGCATGTCACCCGACGCTGTTCTGCAACTCTTTTATGACAAGGGCTTGGTGCCCGCAACCAACGCTGTGCAAGCCAGTGGCAAGGCCATCGTGCGGGCGGGCGACAAGCTGGGTGACAAGGCGGGGGAGTTGGTGCTGTCGGCGATGAATTTTTTGGGCGTGCCCTACAAGCGCGGGGGCCAAAACGATCAAGGCTTTGATTGCAGTGGTTTCACCCGCCACATTTTTGAATCCAAGGTGGGTTTGGTGCTGCCTCATCGTGCTGAACAGCAAGCACGCGACTTGAATCTACAAAGTGTCAAGCGCGACGAATTGCAGCCCGGTGACCTGGTGTTCTTCAACACCATGAAACGCGCGTTTTCGCACGTTGGCATCTACATGGGTGAAGGCAAATTTATCCACTCGCCGCGCACCGGTGGTCAAGTGCGTGTCGAAGACATGCAGACGCCCTATTGGACCCAGCGCTTCAATGGCGCGCGGCGTGCAGACGGCAGCTTGGCAGGCACCGAGACCAACGTTCGCAACACGGTTCAACCCTGAGCGGATTGCACCCCGCCAGTCGCTGCCTCATGGGCGAAACCCTCATCTCAAAACCTAGTCCGACGGTCATTCCGTTGGCTGATCTGCGCTACGCTGCTGCTGTGCCTTTGGTGCCTGCCCTGAGCACGCAGCCCATCGGTTTGCTGTCTGACAAATTGGGCCGCCCGCTGCGCGACCTGCGCATTTCGGTGACCGACCGCTGCAACTTTCGCTGCAGTTACTGCATGCCCAAAGAGGTGTTTGACGGCAGCTACAAGTTTTTGCCGCAAACATCGTTGTTGAGCTTTGAAGAGATCACGCGGGTGGCAAGGCTTTTTGTGGCGCATGGCGTGCAAAAACTCCGCTTGACGGGTGGTGAGCCGCTGCTGCGCAAAGGTCTTGAAGCGCTCATCGGCATGCTGGCTGATCTGCGCACGCCCGAGGGTCAACCGCTCGACATCACGCTCACCACCAATGGCTCGGTGCTGGCGCGCAAAGCCCAGGCCTTGAAAGATGCTGGCTTGCAGCGAGTCACCGTGAGCCTGGACGCACTGGACGACACCATCTTTCGCCGCATGAACGATGTCGACTTCCCGGTGGCCGATGTGTTGCACGGCATCGAGGTGGCGCAGCAAGTGGGCTTGGCGCCGATCAAAATCAACATGGTTGTCAAGCGCGGCACCAACGACCAAGAAATCGTGCCCCTGGCGCGTCATGTGCGGGATCGTTTTGGCCCGGGCGTGGTCTTGCGCTTCATCGAATACATGGACGTGGGTTCCACCAACGGCTGGCGCATGAACGAGGTACTGCCTTCGGCGAAAGTGCTGGAGCGTCTGGACGCCGTCTTTCCGCTGCAGGCCATCGAACACAGCGCCTTGGGCGAAACGGCCGCGCGTTGGCGGTACGCCGACGGCGGCGGTGAAATTGGCGTCATCAGCAGCGTGACGCAAGCCTTTTGCCGTGACTGCAACCGTGCCCGCTTGTCGACAGAAGGCAAAGTGTTTTTGTGTCTGTTCGCTTCACGAGGGCACGATTTACGCGCGCTCCTGCGCGGCACGTCGGCCAACGGTCGACCTTACACAGACGACGAGATTGCTGGTGCCATCGGACTCATCTGGGGCGATCGGGACGATCGTTACTCGGAGCTACGGGCAGGGCAAGCGGCGCCCGCTGACAGCGGCGAGCGGCGCGTTGAGATGCATTACATCGGCGGTTAATACCGGCGCTTTCGTGACTGCGCGCACCTCAACGCGCTACTCGGCGCCTTCTTCCACCAACGCCAATTCCGTGATCTCCCCCGGCACCTGTTTGCGCGCGAACAGCGTGTAAACCGTGGGCACGACGAAGATGGTGAGCAAGGTACCGAGGGCCATGCCGCCCACGATGACCCAGCCGATTTGACGACGGCTTTCGGCGCCGGCACCGCTGGCCAACGCCAAGGGGATGGCTCCGAGCACCATGGCGCCGGTGGTCATCAGAATAGGTCGCAGGCGCAGGCTCGCGGCTTCAACCACGGCGTCTACCGTGGTGCGGCCAAGCTGGCGAAGTTGGTTTGAGAACTCAACGATCAAGATACCGTGTTTGGTGATGAGACCCACCAAGGTGATGAGCCCAATCTGCGAATACACATTGAGCGTGCCACCGCTGAGCTGCAACGCCGCGAGCGCGCCCACCATCGACAACGGCACCGAGAGCAAGATCACGAAGGGGTCGACAAAACTTTCGAACTGGGCCGCCAACACCAAGAAGATGAAGAGCAAGGCCAGCACAAAGACCAAGCCCAACGCGCCAGATGAGGAGCGGAATTCGCGGCTCACGCCGTTGAGTTCTGCGGCATAACCAGCGGGCAAGATCTTGACCGCCGTGTCGTCCATGAACTTCAAGGCTTCACCCAGCGAGTAGCCCGGCCCGAGGTTGGCGCTGATGGCCACACTTCGACGTTGGTTGAAGTGGTTCAGCTCGCGCGGGCTCACCGATTCGCGCACTTTCACCAGCGAGCTGAGCGGCACCATGGTCTCGCCCCGGCCGCGCACGAACAGTTTTTCGATGTCCTCGGGCGTGGCACGCCCGCGACCGCCCGTTTGCACCAGCACATCGTATTGATCGGCGTCGCGCTTGTAGCGCGTGACGACACGTCCGCCAAGCATGGTCTCGACGGTGCGCGCCACGGCTTCTACTGACACACCCATGTCGGCCGCGCGATCACGGTCAACCTCCATGAAGAGCTCGGGCTTGTTCAGTTGCAGGTCGATGTCGGGCTGCACGATGCCGGGGTTCTTGCCCATCTCGGACATGAACTGCCCCGCCACACGCGCCATGTTGTCGTAGCTGTCACCGCTGACGATGACGTAATTGATCGCTCGCTCACGAAAACCCTGCCCCAGGCTGGGTGGTGTGACGGGGAACACGGTGATGCCCGGCAACGCACTGAACTTGGGCAACAACTGGCGCGCAAGCTCCATCGTGGTGACCTTGCGTTCCGTCCAATCGGTCGTGCGCAACACGCCAAAAGCGGTGGACACCTGGCCACCACCGATGAACAAAAAGCGGCGGTCAAATTCAGCGTATTTCGATGTGATGTTCTCCACCATGTCAAGGTGGCGCGCCATGTAGTCCAAGGTGGCGCCGTCGGGTGCGCGCATGGGCAAGGCAATGACACCGCGGTCCTCAATCGGCGAAAGCTCGCTCTTGGCCGTGAGGTAGAGCCAGGCACTGCCCGCACCCGAGGCCAGCATCACACACACCACCAGCCAGCGGTGACGCAGGCTCCAGCGCAAGGCCCGTGTGTAGCCGCGCGTCATGGCCGTCAACACACGCTCCATGCCCCGATCAAATACGCCGGGCTTGGCGTTGTGACGCAACAGCTTGCTGCACAACATGGGCGTGAGTGTGAGAGCAACAAAGCCTGACACGATGACGGCACCAGCCAGGGTCAAAGCAAATTCGCTGAAGAGCCGCCCGGTGCGGCCTGGCGTGAAAGCCAGCGGGGCAAACACCGCTGCCAGGGTGAGCGTCATGGCCACCACAGCGAAGCTGATTTCGCGCACGCCTTTGATGGCAGCCTGGAATGGGCTCAAACCGGTTTCAATGTGGCGAAAGATGTTTTCCAGCACCACGATGGCGTCGTCCACCACCAATCCGATGGCCAGCACCAGCGCGAGCAAGGTCAAGGTGTTGATCGTGAAGCCCGCCAGCGCGATGAGGCCAAACGCGCCGATCAAGCTCACGGGAATCGTGACCAAGGGAATGAACGAGGCACGCAAGGTGCGCAGGAACACAAACACCACCAAGGCAACCAGCACGACAGCCTCGATCACGGTACGAAACACGGCCTTGATGGACCGGTCAATGAACACAGCGTTGTCGTTGGCCATGTGCACTGTGACCGAGGCGGGCATGTCGCGTTGCAACTGCGGCACCAAGGCCCGCACACCGGCGGAGATCTCCAAAGGGTTCGCCGTGGCATTGCGCACCACACCGGTGGCGATGTTGGGCAGGCCGTTCAACATGGCACGTGAACGCTCGCTGGCTGCCGCTTCTTCCACCCGCGCAACGTCGCTCAATCGCACAGTGAAGGTGCCCACGGTTTTGACGGCAATGTTGGAGAACTGCGCGACGGTGTTGAGGTCCGTGCGGCTGGTGACGCTGAACTCGCGCTGTTGGCTCTCGATGCGCCCGGCGGGCACTTCGAGGTTTTGCTTGCGCAGCGCGTCTTCAACGTCTTGTACGGTGAGGCGATACGACGCGAGCTTGTCAGCGTCAAGCCACACACGCATGGCGTAGCGGCGGTCACCGCTGACAAAAACATCGGCGACACCCGGCACGGTTTGCAAGCGTGGTTTGGCAATGCGCGTGACCACGTCGCTGAGCTCCAGCGAGCTCATCGTCTCACTCGTGTAAGCCAGCCAGATGGTGGGCGTGGCATCGGCTTCCACCTTGGCGATAACGGGCTCCTCAGCCGCAGCGGGCAATCGTCCACGCACCCGCGAGACACGGTCGCGCACCTCGGCGGCGGCCGTGTCGGGGTCTTTGCTCAAACGAAAGCGCACCGAGATTTGGCTTTGTTCTGTGCGCGAGATGGACGTCATGATGTCCACACCATCAATGCCCGCGATGGAGTCCTCCAGCGGCTTGGTGACCTGCGATTCAATGACCTCGGACGACGCACCCAAGAGCCGTGTGCTCACTGTGACGATCGGCTCGTCAATGCGGGGGTATTCCCGCAACGTGAGCTGTCGAAATGCGACCAGGCCTACCAGCACGACCAGCAGCGACATCACAGTGGCCAGCACCGGGCGTCGGATGGAGGTTTCAGACAGTCTCATGTTGCTCTCCAGTCCTGCTTGACAAGCCCACGTCCGCCTTGGCGCTCAAGGCGCTGACGCCGCATTGGCCACCGTGCCAATCACACGCACAGGCGTGCTTGCACCACGCAAGCGTCCTTGGCCGGCCACCACCACCACGTCACCGGGCGCGACGCCCAACACCTCGGCCTTGCCCGGAAGGCGCAAGCCCACCTTGGCCTCGATGCGCTGGGCTGTCTTGCTGCCTTTGTCACTGTCCAGCACCTTGTAGAGGTATTGTTTGTCGCCCATCGGCACCAAGGCTTCTTCGGGCACCACGACAGCGCCTTCGCGTACAGCAAACACCACCCGCGGGCGCGCAAACATGCCTGGCTTCAATTGGTGCTTGGGGTTGTCAACACGGGCGCGTACCAGCAACGAGCGCCCATTGGCGTCGACCTGCGAATCAAGCGCTTCGATGCGGCCTTTGAAGCCGGCGCCGGGCATGGCGTCCACCACCACATCCACCGCCAAGCCCACGCGCACCTTGGACAAATAGCGCTCGGGCAGACGAAAGTCAACCGCCATGGTGGAGAGATCTTGCAGGTCGACCACGTCGGCGCCGTCTTTCAAGTAGTCGCCCACGTTCACCAGCCGAATGCCCGCGACTGCATTGAACGGCGCCAGTATTTGCATGCGCGCCAACTGCGCTTGCGCGAGCGCCACCTGCGCGTCGGCCACTTGCAGGGCCGAGATGTTCTGATCAACCGCACTTTGGCTCACAAACCCCTGGCCCAAGAGCTCGCGGCTGCGTTGCAAATTGGTCTTGGCGATGCTCGATTGCGCCAACGCTTGTTGCACTTGGGCCTGCTGCAGACGGTCGTCCAGCTGAACTAACAATTGACCTTGTTTAACCGCTTGCCCGTCAATGAACCCCAGGCTGGCGACACGGCCACTGACCTCGGGCCGCAACATCACGCCCTGGCGCGAACGCAGCGCACCCACGGCTTGCACATCGTCGGTGATGGTGATGGCCACAACCCTGGCCACTTCCACGGGCGCTGGCCCGCTCTGGCCTGGGCCTGGGCCTGCGCCTGCACCTGAACCACTCATTGGCACGCCAAGCCCGGCGCCGCTTGCACCACCACCACCACCACCACCGCTTTGCAACGGGGCGGCCATCGCGGGCGCGGCCACATTGCTGCCCGCCTTGTTCTGCCACCACCAGGCGCCACCGCCGACGAGCGCTATGCCCAGTACCGCGACAACGGTATGTATTTTTTTCAATGCCATCTCAAGGGTTCCAATTCATCCGGTGACTTTAGCGGTACCGTTGACAGTGAAGGTGACAGGCGCCGTGCCGATGGCTGTAGCGCTGGCATCTTGCAGATTGCCGCCATCACTCGCAATGTTTCAGGCCACCTGGGCCGTCTCAACACCCCGGTTGGCCAGGGCATCGGCGCGTTCATTGCCAGGGTCGCCTGCGTGCCCTTTCACCCAGCGCCAGTCCACGTCATGCGCCTTGTTCAAGGTGTCCAGGCGCTGCCAGAGGTCTTGATTCTTCACAGGCTTTTTGTCGGACGTCAACCAACCACGCGCGCGCCACCCGTGAATCCAAGTGGTGATGCCTTGGCGCACGTACTGGCTGTCGGTGTAGAGAATGACTTGGCAAGGCCGCGCGAGCGCCGTCAAACTCTCGATCACTGCGGTGAGTTCCATGCGGTTGTTGGTGGTGAGTCTTTCACCGCCCCACAGCTCGCGCTCTTTGCCTTCGACGGCCAACAGCGCGCCCCAACCGCCAGGCCCGGGGTTGCCTTTGCAGGCACCGTCGGTATAAATCACGATGGGGGTCATGTCAAATGTCAACTTTCACTGTGAATGGGCAGAGCCCTTGCTCAGTCTCAATGCGCCGTCTCGCGGTTCGCCACCGCAGCGGCGGCGGGCGCGTGGCGTTTTTCAAGCGGCAACAAGCCTACCAAGCGCACACCACGAACACGCTTCACCGCTGTCAGCTCGTACACGGCGCCTAGCACGGGCCACCAGCGGTCACCCACCTTGTCCATCCATTGCCAACGCTCCAACCAAGCTTCGGACTTGAGCGCTGGGCGATAGCAGCCAAAGCGGCCGCTTTCCAGCTCGAACCCCAGAAGGCGCAACCAATCGCGCAAGCGCCAGTAGCCGATGAACTCGCCCTGGTCAGGCAGGTACAGGCCCCTGCTCTTGCTCATCCCAAAGCCTTGCTTGGCGTGCCCTGCACGTTGACGCAGGCCCCACAGGCTGGCGGGGTTGAAGCCGGTGATGACGATGCGGCCATCGGGCACCAAGACCCGTTCCACTTCGCGCAGCGTTCGGTGCGGCTCACGGGCCAGCTCCAGAGTGTGCGGCAGCACGGCCAGGTCGATGCTGTGGTTGGGCAAAGGCAGTGCGTCAAATTCGCAAAACATCGACACCTGCGGGAGGGGAGCTGACAAGCTGATACCCCTGTCACGTGGCGGTGGCAGTTCCAGCGCCTCAGGAACTCGCAGAGAATCGGTGGCCACGAAACGGTGCGGCATGCGGTTGGCGCGCAGTGCATCCAACTGCGGCAAACCCAATTGCAGGGCATGAAAGCCAAAGGCATCAGTCACGGCCAAGTCCAGGCGCTCTTGCTCCCACTCCAACGCATAGCGCCCCGGTGCGCTGTGCAGCCAAGCTTCCATCTCAACCAATGATTGCGCTCTCGTCATGAACCTGATTGCCCTGCCCGCATTCGCCGACAACTACATCTGGATGCTTCACGACGGCAAAGACGCCATCGTGGTCGACCCCGGAGACGCAGCACCGGTGGTCGCTGCCCTTGACCGCCTTGGCCTCAGCTTGCGCAGCATTTTAGTGACCCACCATCACCCTGACCACGTGGGCGGCCTAGACGCTTTACGCTCGCGCTTGCAAGGCACCGTCTACGGCCCCGCGCGCGAGAAAATACCGCAACCCTGCCATGCCTTGATTGAAGGTGATGTGGTCAACGTTTTGGGTCTAACGTTTGAAGTAATTGACGTGCCTGGCCACACGGCAGGTCACATCGCCTACATGCAAAAAACCAGCGAACCTGCAGCCGTCTTGTTCTGCGGCGACACCTTGTTCTCAGGCGGCTGCGGTCGCTTGTTTGAAGGCACACCCGCGCAGATGAGCGCGTCGCTGGCCAAACTGATGGCCTTGCCCGGCAACACCCGCGTGTGCTGCACACACGAGTACACCTTGTCGAACTTGCGCTTTGCTGCGGCTGTGGAGCCCGGCAATGCCGCGCTGGCGACCTACATACGGCAATGCCAGCAGTTGCGCAACGACGGCGAGATGACACTGCCTTCCAGCATCGCCACTGAGCTGGCCATCAACCCCTTTGTGCGCTGCACGCAGCCCGAAGTGATTGCCGCCGCGGCAGCGCAAGGCGCCACCAGCGCCGAGCCGGTGGAGGTCTTTGCCGCCATCCGCGAGTGGAAGAACAACTTCAGATGAGTGCGGGGTTGAAGTCAGGCGCATCTCTGCGGCGTGGCTGCTTGACGGCAGCCATGGCGTGGTTTGCGGCGAGCGTTGGTGCACAAGATGTGGCGCCCTCGTCTGCGCCTCAGCCACCCGAGGCGGTCGCGTCAGCGCCCGTGTCAGCGCCCGTGTCAGCGCACCCAAAGGCGAACCCATCTACAGCGCAGGCGTCGGACCCTGAGCCGAATGTCGCACCAGTGCCGACCCCGGCCGCGCCCGCTGCGGTTCCGTCCGCCGAGCCGCAGGGCCCTGGCCTGGACCTGCGCTCACCGCCCGCCGTCCCCACCGACTTGTGGCAGCGTCTGCGCCAAGGCATGGCCATGCCCGACGTGGATTCCGAGCTGGTGCGCAAGTGGGAACAGTTTTACGCCACGCGGCCCGACTATGTGATGCGCATCACTGAGCGTGGCGGCCGCTACCTTTTCCACATCGTTGAAGAAATCCAGCGCCGCAAAATGCCTCTGGATCTGGCCTTGCTGCCGTTCATTGAGAGTGCTTTCAACCCACAAGCCCAGTCCAGCGCACGGGCCTCGGGCATGTGGCAATTCATGCCCGGCACGGGCAAAGACTTTGAGTTACGGCAAAACGTTTTTCGGGACGACAGGCGTGATGTGCTGGCCTCCACCCGCGCGGCGTTGGACTATTTGCAAATGCTCTACAAGCGCTTTGGCGACTGGCATCTGGCGCTGGCTGCTTACAACTGGGGCCAGGGCAACGTGCAGCGCGCACAAGACCGCAACGCCAAAGCCAACTTGCCTACTGATTACTTGAGCTTGCGCATGCCCGACGAAACGCGCAACTACGTGCCCAAGCTGCAAGCCATCAAGAACATCGTGCTGCGGCCGGACGCGTTCTCGTTGAGTGTGCCGACGCTGGCGAACGAATCGTTTTTCATCAGCGTGCCCATTGAGCACGACATCGACGCCGCGTTGGTCGCGCGCCTTGCAGGTTTGACACTAGAAGACTTCCAGCAGCTCAACCCGCAACTGAACAAGCCCGTGATCCTGGCTGCAGGCGTCCCCAAGGTGCTGCTACCGCACGACAACGCCGAGCGTTTTTTGCGTGAGCTGCCATTGCATCTGGGCCCACGCGCAAGCTGGACCGCCTGGGTTGCACCGCGCACGCTCAAACCGGCGGATGCAGCCAAACTGGTGGGCATGAGCGAGACCAGTCTGCGCGAGCTCAACCGCATACCACCCCGCATGTTGGTCACGGTGGGTTCAACGCTGCTTGTGCCCCGCGCCGCACATGCCACGGCCAATGTGTCAGAGCAAATTGCCGATCACGGCATGATGGCGTTGTCGCCCGAAGCGCGGGCGTTGCGGCAATTGAGTTTTCGTGCTGGAAAAAAGGGCGACAGCGTGGCCGCTGTGGCCAAACGCTATGGGCTGAGCGCCGACAACGTCGCGCGTTCAAACGGCGTGAGCAGCACGGCGCACTTTGCGCCAGGGCATGTGGTGAGGGTCGCGCTGCCGCAAAAGGTTGCCGGTGTCGGCAAGGCTGGCAAAGTCAACAGCGTCGCGCACGCCAGCAAGGGCAGTCGACCCACCGCACGCGGGACGCGTGCCCCCGGCAAGACAGCCGTCAAAGGCCAAGCAAGGCGCTCAGGCTGACACGCTCTTGCGTGCGGCTTGAATACGCTTGCGGGCCATGTCACGCCCACGGCCCATGGCGTAGGTGATGGCCTCACCCGGCGTGGCCCAGCGGTAGCCACATGCCAGGCTGTCGTCGCGGAACGCATCGGCCCGCGCGCTGTCGTGATCTTTGACGTGACGCACCACCAAGGCGGCGATGTAACCATCACCACCCGGCGCTTCCAAGGCGCCCACGAAGATGCGCCATTCGCCTTCGGTGTCTTCTGCAAATTGCATGATGTTTCGCTCTCTTGCCGTACCTTGCAACGTGGTTTCGCTGCACTGCGGCGTCGCCATGATGTGGCGATTGACAAGCCCGCGCTATCCCTCTTGAGGGGGAGTGGCGGGTCAAAAAAACATCGTGCCGAAACTATTTCAGCTCATGTCGGGCGTTAGAAAACATGCGCATCCAGGGGCTGTGCTCGCTCACGTCAGCTGGCGTCCAGCTCATTTGTGCATTGCGAAAAACACGCTCGGGGTGCGGCATCAGCGCGGTAAAGCGCCCGTCGGGCGTGGTCACCGCAGTCAGGCCACCGAGGCTGCCAT
>JAYVRO010000349.1:0-4766 GCA_043776165.1 Rubrivivax sp.
GGCCTCATGAAAAGGCATGCGCACTTGCAGGCGCACGGTTTTGCCGGGCGCCACCTCGCGCTGCTCGGGCAGCAGGTCGATGCGGTCGTCGTTGTCTTGAGCGAACCACTGTTCACCATCGCCGCTGGCCCACAAGGAGGTGGCGGCCAGTGCCTTGTTGCCCGCGTCGTCAGCGCTGCTCGCGATCAGTTCGATCTCACCCACCTCCTCGGTTTTGGTGCTGCAAGCCAAACGGCCCTGGGCGTCGCTTTTGCCTTTGCACAGCACACCCAGGTCCTTGCTGCGCTGGGTGTTGTCGTAAGCGTAGAAACCGCCCACGATGCGCTTTCTGGTGCTGAAGGTTTCATGCAGACGGCCACGCACTTCCAGCGCGCGGTCCGGGAGTGCGCGGCCTTGGGTGTCCAGCACCACGGCGTCGAAGTTCAGTTCGCCCTTGGCGCTGCCCGCCCAGCTCTTGGCGCGCAGGCCCACCACCACCTTGCTGGGCCACAAGCGCAGGCGCTGCGCGACGGTTTGCACTTCACCGTTGGGGTCGTTGAAGCGCAGCTCAGCCACCAACTCGGCGGCTTGCGTGATGGCGGGCAGTTGGCTGATGTTCACCGTGGCCGCACCCTGCGCGTCGGTGTTGGCGCTGAGCTTGTCGGCGACCACGCGGCCCGCGTCTTCGTCGTTGTTGTTGCTGTTGCTGTCGGCTTCACCGCTGGCTTGTTCCTTGCGCGGCGGCTGAAATTGATACTCTGCGTAATCTGTAAAGTTAGGAGGCAGGTTGCGCAACAAGGCCGACACGGTGGCCGGTGCGCGCGCCAACGGGCCCCCGGCCAGCATGTTCATCTGCACAGCCAAGGTGATCTCCTTGGGTGCCACGATCAGGCCTTTGGGACCGGACAGACGCGCGTCGACCAGGGGCACACGAAATGCCTCCACGCGAAAGTTGCCGCTGCTCATACGTTGCGCGCCGCGGGGGCCTTTCATCACCAGGGCGACATCGTACAAACCGAGCTTGGCGCTGGCCGGGATCTCCCAGCGCGCTTCACCGCTGCGCGCGCCGCGCGGCCAGCTCAGCGGCAGGCTGGTTTCGGTGCCGCTGCCCACGTGCGTGATGCTGACTTTGTCGGGCAAGGCGTCGGCGTTGACCCAGGCCAGACCTTGCGCGTTGGTGTCGCGCACAAAGTGTTTCATGGACACCGTTTCGCCAGCGCGCAAGAGCGTGCGGTCGAACACCGTGTGGGCAAAACGCTCAGGCCCGTTGCTGCTGGCCGTGGGCAGGTTGAAGCGCCAGGCTTCGATGCCTTTGTTCCAGCCGCTGAAGACAAAACTCAAGTCATCTGAAACGTTGGCAGCTGTTAGGTTTACTTTCTGGGCTGCTTTTTGGTCAGTAAAACGGGCGGTGACAAACAGCCCCGCAGTGCTGATGCAGTCACTCGCCTTGTCGTCCAGCGCGCGGTCGATGCGTGCCAGGCCTTGTGCGTCTGTGTTGCCGCCCCACATGACACGACCAGCGCAGTCATTCACCGCCACGCGCGCACCTGCGACGGGCTGGCCCCGGTCCAGCGTGGTGACCCACACCAGACTCGATGTGCGCCCGCGCTTGAAGTGCACGCCCAGGTTGGTGACCAGTGCGCCTGTGCGCACAAACATGGGCGCGCGTTGGCTCAGCAAAGCGTGGCCCAGCACGCGCGATTCAATTTCCACCACGTGGTAACCAGGCTGCGGCAGCGGCACGCCGATGACTTCGGTGGCTTGAGGCACTTTGCCACTGAGTTCGGGCAAATCGGCGCGGCGCGTGCTGGTGCTGGTTCGGGTGTCGTCCAAGAGCAGCGCAACTTCACGGGTGTGAATGCGGCGTTCACGTTTTACGGTTTTGACCTTGCCGTTGTCATCGGTTTCGCGTTCGAGGTAAGTCCATTCACTGGCCGGACGCCCAAGCTCCTTGGCGCTGAGTTCGCTTTCGTGCCAGCGCTCTACCTTCATGAGCCAGCGCAACAGTTCGTCGTCTTTGACGCTCGCGTCAAAACGCTTGATGGTCACGCGCCCGCCGGTGCTGGCGCCTTGCAAATCGGCCTGCACATGGCGCAGCGTGAGCGGCAACACGGGCTCGATGCCCGCGCTTTTGTCGGCGGCACTTCTGGCTTCAACAATGCCAAAGGGCGCGGCAGAAAACTTCGCCAAAGGCGGCATGCCACCGGTGGCCACGGTGAGCGGAAAGCTGCTGGCATTGGCCAAGGCGCGGCCCGACTCATCTTTGATGTCGGCTGGCAGCGTGATATTCAAACGGGCGTTTTCAGGCAAAGGCGGAACAAAGCGCACCTCGCTGAGCGTCGCGCCCTTGTCTTCTTTGTTGAGCTGCGGTGCCATCGCCACGTTTTGTGCGGCACTTTGCGCCAAGGTCAATCGAGCGCCCATGGCCAGCGCGCGTGGCACGGGGGCCGAGAATTGCAGCACCAGGGGGCGCAGCGGCAGGCAAGGGGCGTTGGCGCGTTCACGTTCACAGGTGAACTCGGCCGTGAAGCGCGGCCGCACGGCCCAGGTGAAGGCTTTGGCCACTGTGGACACCACCGGCGGCTGCTGCGCTGACTGTTGCGCTGACGTGATGCCCGCGCCCCACACGATGCGCACTTTGCTGTCGGCGGCAAAAGTGCGGTCGCAGCGCACGAGCAACCAGTTGGCGGCATTTTTTTCCAATTGCCGCGCGCGCAAGAGCTGGTCGCGTGGCGCGCCCGTCACGACTTGCAAGGCGATGCGTTCACCCAGGGTTTCGATTTCGCACCAGGCGTTTTTGCTCACGCTTGCGGGGTCGACAGCGCCGTTCACGCGCAGCAAAAAGTGCTGGTCTTCGTCGATCGGTGAACCCACCGAGGGCTGGGTCTGCACGACCATGGGCGCGCCAGTACTGAAGCGATATTCCTGTGCGCCTTCCAACGCACCGCTGAGCGGCTTCCAGGCGGGCTCGGCGCGCAGCGTGCAGGTCATGCCAAACGTTAGTGGTTGGCGCAGGTCGAATACCCACTGCTTGTCGTTCAACCAACGCGCGTCACCTTCGGGTGTTTTGCCGTTGCAACTCAGGGCGAAGGGAGCGGGCAAACGCGGGTCACCAGCCGGCACCACAGGCAGGTCAAATCGCAGACTGATCCGGCGCACTTCGCCAACTTCGCCTTGCGGACTCATGGCCACCACGCGGGCTGCTGGTGCAGGTGCAGCGAACCCCATCAAGAGTATCCCGAGCAGCGCGGCGCGGCGCAACAAAGCCTGTGTGTTCATCGCTGCGCGCCCCTCGATGTGTTGGCGCGGCAGTTTATTCGAGCGCCTGAACAGGTCAGCGCATCGCTATTGCGGTGTTTCACCCTCGGGCCGAGGCCCACCGCGCTGGGCGCGCATCTCGAGCGCCAGTTGGCGGCGCTGGCTTTGCAGGTCGCGCAGGCGTGCATCGATGATGCTGGCGTCGATGAAGTCTTGGCCTCCAGCCGCCCCGCGTGAAGCCCCTTGGGCGGCGCGCAGGCGGTCGATCGCGCCGCTCAAATCGCCTTCAGCAGCACGGGCTTCGGCGTTGGCGCGCAGGGCACGCAGGCGCAGGCCGATGGCCTCGGCGGTGCTGGCCAGCAGGGTCCAGGCCGTGGCGTCGCGGCGGTGGTCGGCGAGCCAGGTTTGCAGGGCTTCAGTGCTGCGGCGCAACTCCACCGCCGCTAACGCGCCACCTTGGTGTTTCCAGTCGAGCGCGGCCTGCGCGCGCAGCAGCATCGGTGCGCGCGATTCAGGGTCGAGCGTGATGTCGTTCAGTGCTTGCAGGGCGCCTGGCGCGTCACCCCGCGCCTGGCGCAGTTGGCTTTGCAGCAAGAGCAATGCGCGCTCGGCCAAGGGCTCGCGCGGCGTGGCGGCGGCGACTTCTTTGATGGCCAACGACACGGCCGCCTGCGCTTGCGCGTGGTCACGCAAGATCGACGAGGCCAGCGCACCGGCGTAGAGCTGGCCAACGCGGTCTTTGAAGTTGCCAGCTGGGGTGGCCGACGTGGGTGTTTGCGACAAAGGCTCTTGAAGACGTCGCAGCGACTGCGGGTTGGTATCCATCAGCACGCGTGCGTGCGCTTGCATCATGGCGTGGTGCAAACCCGGACTGCTGCCCTGTGGGCTGCCCAACATGTTGCGCGAGCGCGCTTCGCTCATGCGCTCCAGCGTGAGCGGGTGGCTGCGCAAATACGGGAAGGCGCCGTTGTCGTTGATGCGGTTGGCACCGTCCAGCTTGTCAAACATGGCGGCCATGCCTGAGGGCGCAAAACCAGCAGCGGCGAGCACACCGTAGCCAATGCGGTCGGCTTCACGTTCCATGTCACGTGAAAAGTTAAGCTGGCCCTGAATGGCGGCGGCCTGCCCGCCCATCATGGCGGCGTTCACCACATCAGCGTTGCTGCTGCGGCTCGCCGCGAGGATGGCCAAGATGGCGCCGGCCAATCCGATCAGTGAAGCGCGTTGTGAGTTGACCATGCCGCGCGCAATGTGGCGTTGAGTAACGTGGCTCAGCTCATGCGCGAGCACCGAGGCGAGTTCGTCGCGCGTGGCCGTCATGGCGATGAGCCCCAGGTAGACGCCAACCCAACCACCGGGCAAAGCGAAGGCGTTGACGTTGCGATCGCGCACCAAAAAAGCGTCCCAGGCAAACTGGCTGTCGACATCACCATCGACCTCACCACGCGCCCGTGCAGCGGCGACCAGGGGGCGCCACAGCGAGGTCAAATATTCCTGCAAGACGGGGTCGTCAAGGTAGTCAGGGTCGC
>JAYVRO010000350.1:0-4757 GCA_043776165.1 Rubrivivax sp.
CGCAAATGACGGCGCTGGGCGCTGGCCTGTCAGCGTCCGCCCAAGCGCACCCGGGCTTGCTGGCTTTGGTGGAATTGCACAACGGCAGCGCATCGCCCAGCTATGTGGCGGGCAGCAAAAACTTCTATGTCGTGACGCGCTACAACTGGTCGAGCTACTACGCCATGGCGGTCATCGAGTTGGGCGCTGCCATCGCTCAGGCCAAGCAAGACGCGGCTCGATAGAACCCATGTCTTGGCCACTTTGCCCAGGCGGAATGATGGCAAGTGCTATAGACTGACAGCATTGAAAGCAACTATCAGGATTTGCTGTCATGCCAACCGTCACCGTTAGAAACCTGCCCGACGAAGTACACCGGGCCTTGCGTGTGCGCGCGGCCCTGGGCGGGCGCAGCACCGAGGCCGAAATACGCCACATTCTTGAAGCCGCCGTGTGTCCGCCGCAGCGGCTGCGCCTGGGCACGGCCCTGGCTGACCTGAGCCGACGCGCGGGCCTGACAAATAGAGACGTGGCCGCATTGCAGGCCTTGCGCAACACCACGCCGGCCGAGCCGCCGACACTCGGATGATCGTGCTCGATACCAACGTGGTGTCTGAGGCCATGAAGCCGCAGCCCCACGCCGCTGTGCAGGCCTGGCTGGACGCGCAAGTGGCGCAAACCTTGTTCATCGCCAGCGTCACGCTGGCCGAGCTGTGGTTCGGCATTGGCGCCTTGCCTGCCGGTCGGCGCAAAGACGCGCTGGCTCAAACGCTGGATGGCCTGCTGCCGCTATTTGAAGGCCGCATCTTGCCTTTCGACACCGAAGCCGCGCGCCAGTATGCGCAGCGGGCCGTGCGCGCCCGCGCCGCTGGCCACGGTCTGCCCACGCCCGACGGCTACATCGCCGCGATTGCCGCAGCAAACGGCTACAGCGTGGCCACGCGCGACACCGCGCCGTTCGTGGCGGCCGGCGTGCCAGTGATCGACCCCTGGGCGGCGGTGCCTTCAACCAGGGCAGCCGCATCGGCAAAGCGCAGCTCACTTTTGCGCGAGCGTACCAAGTAGCTGTAGAGCACGGGCACAACCACCAGTGTGAGCAAGGTGGAGGTGATCACGCCGCCGATGATGGCGCGGCCCATAGGGGCCTGGATCTCACCGCCGTCGTTGAAAGCCAGGGCCAGCGGCAGCATGCCAAAAATCATCGCCATGGTGGTCATCACGATGGGGCGCATGCGCACCTGGCCGGCCTGCAGCAGGGCCTCGGCCACCGTGGCGCCCGCCTTGCGCGCGTGGTTGGCAAAGTCCACCAACAGGATGGCGTTTTTCGTCACCAAGCCCATCAACATGACCAGCCCGATCATTGAGAACACATTCAACGTACTGCGCCAAAAAAGCAGCGCCAGCATCACACCAATCAAGGCCAGCGGCAAAGACGCCATGATGGCAATGGGCTGCAAGAAACTGCCAAATTGACTGGCCAGCACGATGTAGATAAAGATCACTGCCAGCGCCATGGCAGCGAGCAAACCACCAAAGGCTTCGGCTTGCTGCTGCATCTGTCCGCCCACGTCAAACCGGTAACCCGGTGGCAAGGTGGTTTCTTTGATGAGCTTTTGCACGTCATCGCCCACCTCACCGGGTGAGCGGTCTTTGACGCCTGCAAACACGGCCTCGCGGCGCTGCAGGTTTTGGCGGCGAATGATCTCGGGGTTGAAGACCCTCTCGATCGTGGCCACGCTGTCCAAGGTGATGGGCGTGCCGTCTTTGGCGAAAGCCACGGGCAGGCCGCGCAACTGGTCTATGCGTTCGCGCTGGGTTTCGTTCAAACGCAGCAGCACCTCGACTTGGTCGCCATCGGAGGTGGTCCAGTACGTGGCCGCTTCACCGTTCACATAGGCCCGCAATGACGACGCCAACTGCGGCGCAGTGATGCCCAGTTCACGCACGGCGCCTAGCTTCAAGCGCACGGCGTAAGCGGGCAAGCCGGGCTTGACGGACGACTCCACATCCACCGCGCCCTTGATCTTTTTGACCTTCTCTGCAAAGGCGTCGGCCTCGCGCGCCAGGCCTTCGGGGTCGGTGCCCAAAATGGCGACGTAGATGGGGCGGTTAAAGCCCACTGACGCATCGGTGCCAGGAATCTTGGCGACCAAGTCGCGCATCGCTTCTTCAATCTTCTTTTGGCTGCGATCACGTTCACTTCGAGGCTTCAAAGCGATGTTCAACCAAGCTTGGTTGCGCTGACCAGGGCCGCCGATCGAGGTTGAGATGGAGTCGATTTCAGGCATCGCCGACACGATCTCTTCAACTTGCCGCACTTTGGCGTCGGTGCGCTCCAGGCTCGAACCAACGGGCATGCGCAAGGCCAACTGGGTGTAGCCCTCGTCGGTCTCGGGTACAAATTCACTGCCCACCAAACCGCCCAAACCGATGGCCACAACAAAGCTCATGGCGCCCACGGCCAGCACCACGCCGCGAGGCGTGAGCGTGGCGCGGCGCCAATGACGTTTTGTGCTCTTGTCGCGGTGCGCCTGGGCATCAAAGCTGCGACCATAGGCCGGCAGCCACAAGCGGTAGCGCCGCGCAGAAAACGCCCAGCGAATGAGACGTTCGTAGACGCGGTGAAAAAACTCCAGCGCGTTGTCGGTGGCGCGAATCATCGGCCCGATGACGCGCATACTTTTCAAATTCTGCGCAGGCGGGTCTTTCCAGATGCTGGACAACATCGGGTCGAGCGTGAAGCTCACAAAGAGGCTCACCAGCACGGCCACCACCACCACGATGCCGAAGGGGTAGAAAAACTTCCCGATGATGCCGCCCATGAAAGCCACGGGCACGAACACCGCGCACAGCGCAAAGGTGGTGGCCATCACGGCCAGGCCGATCTCGTCAGTGCCTTCACGCGCGGCCGTGAAGTGGTCTTTGCCCATGTGCACATGGCGCACGATGTTTTCTCTCACCACGATGGCGTCGTCGATCAAGAGGCCAATGCACAGGCTCAAGGCCATCATGGTCATGAAGTTCAGCGTGAAACCGAAGGCATACACGGCGATGAAGCTGGAGATGACTGCGATGGGCAAAGTCAGCCCCGTGATGATGGTGCTGCGCCAACTGTGCAAGAACAAAAACACGATGGCCACGGTAAGCAGCGCGCCTTCAATCAAGGTGTGCTTGAGGCCTGTGAGTGAGCCCTTGACCCAGTCGCTGCTGGCGTAGATGAGCTTGAGTTCCACATCAGGCGGCAGTGTTTTGCGGATGTCTTCCATGGCCACTTTCACGGCGTCGCCCGTGGCCACGATGTTGGCGTCTTGCTGCTTGAAGACGTTGAAATTGATGGCACGTTGGCCATTGATGCGGGCTTTGGAATCGGCCTCGCGTTCGCGCTCGACGAGCTGGCCCAGGTCGCCCAGCGTCAGGGCCAGACCGTTGCGTCGCGCCACCACGACTTGCTCAAACTGTTTGGGGTCGCGAACGCGGCCTTCCACACGCAAAAGCGCATCTTGCGTGCCGTCGCTGAGCAGGCCCACGGGTTGATCAGCATTGGCCTCGCGCAACGCGGTGGTTATCTCGGCCGGTGTCACGCCATAAGCACGCAGCCGGGCCGGGTCGAGGTCCACGCGCACTTCACGCACCGTCAAGCCGTTGATGTCCACCCGCGCCACACCTTCAACCCGTTGCAGGCGCTTACCCACGATGGTGTCGCCAATGATCGAAAGTTCGCGCGCGCCGCGTGTCTTGCTCAGCAACGCCAGGTTCACCACGGGCTGGGTGTTGTCGTTGTTGAAGCGCGTGAGCGTGGGCGCACGCACGTCACGTGGCAGGTTGGCCTGCACAGCGGCCACACGGTCACGCAACTCTTGCATGGCGCGTGCCATGTCGGTGTTGAGGCCAAACTCAACGGCCATCGTGCCCTGACCTTCACCACTGCGCGAGGTGATGCGCTTGACGCCAGCGACGCTGTTCACGGCCTCTTCATAGGGCTTGATGACCTCGCGCTCCACGGCTTCAGGCGACGCACCGGGGTAGCGCACCTCCATCCAGGCGCCGGGGAAACTGATGTCTGGCATTTGTTCAACCCCAAGCTTGGCGTAGCTGAACAAGCCCAGCACACACAGCGCCACCATCACCATGACGGCGAAGACGGGGTTGTTGATAGAAACGCGTGTGATCCACATGGTGACCCCCTTCAGCGCAGTACAGGCGTGGACACGGCGGCCGACGCCATGGGTGCAGCCTTGCTGGCCACCACCAAGGCTTTGGCGCCTTCGCGCAGGTTGTCAAAACGGGCGCCCAGCACCTGGCTGTTGGCCACCAGACCTTGTTTGATTTCAACCCGGCCTTCACGTTCGTCGCGCTTGCCCAGGGTAACGCTGCGCCGGGCCAGGAGGCCGCCTTCGATGACCCAGACATGGTCTTGGCCGGAGGCGCTGCCAATGGCCGAAACCGGCAAGGTCAGGCGGTCGGTGTCATCGGCCAAGGTAACGCGCGCCACCGCGTACTGGCCAGCGCGCAACAACTCATTCGGGTTGCTCATCTCGATCGTTACGCCAATGGCACGCGTGCCCGGCTCTGCCGCAGGCGCCAAACGCGCTATGCGTCCAGCCACCGGTTTGTCAAGGCCTTCAACTTGCACCGACACTGGCAAACCCGGCGTCAAGCGCGATACCTCGTGGGTGCCCACGGTGCCCGCCAGTTCAAGCTTGGCCAGGTCAACAATGGTGAGCAGCGGCTGCTCTGGCGAAACTCGTTCACCCGGCAGTGCCTGGCGTTTGGCCACG
>JAYVRO010000351.1:0-4755 GCA_043776165.1 Rubrivivax sp.
GAGCTTAACACCGGGTTGTTTGTCGCAGGCAACAGCGTCGCAGGCAACAGTCAAACACAAGTTGAGAACGCCCACTACCGCATCAAAGCTCCGTAAACCAAGTCTTGCATCTGCTCGCGGTAGTACTTGCGAATTTCGCCTGGCGCAGCGGTGCCATAAGCCACCACGAGTTGCTCTTTGGGGTCGGCAAAAAAGCCCGTGCCGTTGGCGCCATTCCAGGAATATTCGCCCACGCTGCCCGGCACTGCGGCCAAGCCCGGCTGCAAACGCACAGCCACGCCCAGGCCATAACCGTAGCCCGCGCGGTGCGGCTCCACCTCGGCCACACGGTTGTTGATCTGCGGGCCCAGGTGGTTGCTGGTCATCAAGCTGACGAAGGCTGGGCTGAGGACTTGTTTGCCGTCCAGGGTGCCGCCGTTGATTAACATTTGACCCAAGCGGATGTAGTCGCCCATCGTTCCAAAAGCGCAAGCACCGCCGCAATGGAAGGTTGTTTGGCGGTCGATGGCGCCAATGTTTTGTGGCTTGCCATCAATGGGGTTGTTGGGCAAGGTGCGGGCGATGCGCGCACGCTTGTCGTCGGGCACACGGAACGACGTGTCCGTCATCTTCAAGGGGCCCCACAACACCTGGTTCAAGTGTTCGCCCAGGCTTTGTTGGGTGATGCGTTCCACCACCGCGCCCAGCACGTCGTACGACAAGCTGTACTCAAACACGGTGCCGGGCTGGTAGACCAAGGGCAGCTTGGTGAGCTTGTCCACCATGTCGCTCGATGTGCCCATGTAAGACGCCGCGCCACCACTGGGCAACAGCGCTGCAATGGCGCTGCTGCCATCGGGGCGGCCACCGTAGGTCAGGCCAGACGTGTGGCGAAACAAATCGTGAATCAGGATGGGCCGCTTTTGTGGCTCGGTGGTGAATTTGCCGTCCGCTGTGGGCACGCCCACGGACATGGTGGCAAAGGCTGGAAACTGGTCGGAAAGCTTGCTGTGCAACGGCAAACGGCCTTGTTCAGTGAGCGCCAAAGCGCCCACGGCCGTCATGATTTTGGTCATCGACGCAAGCTGAAAAATCGTGTCGGTCGTGGCCGCAATGCCCTTCGCTTTGTCGCTGTGGCCAAAGGCTTTGAAGTAGACCAGCTTGCCGTTGCGTGCAATGGCCACCACGGCGCCGGGCACACGGTTTTGTTCAATCTCGCGGGCGAAAAAAGCGTCGATGTTGCGCAAGCGTTCACTTGAAACACCCACGCTTTCTGGCGCGGCCAGCGGCAATGGCTGAGCCTGCGCGAGTGAGACTGTGACTGTGGTCGCTGCGGCCATCAAGCCGTTGAAAAGTGGTTTGAACAATAGTCGTTTGAACATCGGGTTTCCTCAAAAGTAAAGAACGCAGGGGTGCGGTCAAAGGTTGGTGGTTCAGCGCACGGCTCAGCTTAAATCAGCGCTTGTGGTGGGCGCATCGGTGTTGCCCCGCAAGCTACATTCGCCGCATGCCCATCCAATGGTTTCCCGGCCACATGGCCACCACAAAAAAGGCCATCGCCAAACGTCTGCCGGACATCGACGTGGTCATCGAGCTCATCGACGCACGCTTGCCCGGCTCCAGCAGCAACCCCATGCTGGCCGAGATGACCCGCAGCAAACCAGCGCTGAAAGTGTTGAACAAACAAGACCTGGCTGACGAAGAGATCACTGCACTGTGGCTGGCGCATTTCAACGCGCAAAACAGCACCCGTGCCATGGGCCTGGACGCCAGCATCACAGGCCCGGCCAAACAACTGATGGCGGCGTGCCGCGAGCTGGTGCCCCTGCGGGGTGGCATGGTCAAACCCGTGCGCGTGTTGATCTGCGGCATCCCCAACGTGGGCAAATCAACACTGGTCAACACACTGGCGGGCAAGCGCGCTTCACACACGGGCGACGAGCCCGGCATCACCAAGCTGGAGAAGAAGATCGTGCTCGCCAACGACTTCTACTTGTTCGACACCCCGGGCATGTTGTGGCCCAAGATCACCATCGATCAATGCGGCTACCACCTGGCCGCCAGTGGTGGCATTGGGCGCAATGCTTATGACGAAGAAGAGGTCGCGATGGAACTCTTGGCCAGCGTGCGCGAGCGCTACGGCGCGCGGCTGCAAGAGCGCTACAAGTTGGGCGACGTCGCGGGCCTGCCCGGTGAAGCCCTGCTGGCCGAGGTGGGCCGCCAACGCGGTGGTTTGATGCCGGGCGGAAAGGTCAACATGCAAAAAGCAGCAGAAGTGGCGTTGAACGATTTTCGCGCCAGCGCCTGGGGCCGCATCAGCTTGGAAACACCCGACGACCTGGCACGCTGGCGGCAAGAGGCCAAAGCGCTGGCCGCCAAAAAGCTGGCTGAGCGCGGGGCGCGCAATTTGCGCCCACCCAAAGTTGGTTAACTCATCACCTTACGTGATGACGGGCCATGAAGTGCCCGTGCATCATGGCCCTGCTTTTCACCCCCCATCCATCACCAGGAACCTTCCATGTCCACCCTCAACACAGCCGTACTCATAGAGCACTTGCCCCAGCACGTCGCGCTTGTCACCATCAACCGCCCGGAAGCCCGCAACGCGGTGAACGGTGATGTGGCCAGCGGCCTGGAAGCCGCCATCGACGCCACCGAAGCTGACCCCGACGTGTGGGTGGTGGTGCTCACGGGCGCAGGCGGCGGCGCCTTCAGCGCCGGCGCCGACTTGAAGGCGGTGTCCAGCGGCACGTCGTCTGGCCTGCGCACCGAGCGTGGCGGTTTTGGCGGCTTTGTGCATGCCCATCGCAGCAAGCCCTGGATCGCGGCCGTCAACGGCCCGGCCTTGGCCGGTGGTTGTGAATTGGCACTGGCCTGCGATTTGATCGTGGCCGCAAACACTGCGCGTTTCGGTTTGCCAGAAGTCAAGCGCGGCCTCGTCGCCTCTGCCGGTGGTTTGTATCGCTTGCCCCGCGCCCTGCCCCAAGCCTTGGCGCTGGAAATGATCCTCACCGGCGAACCCATCAGCGCCGAGCGCGCGTATCAATGCGGCATGGTCAACCAGTTGGTGGCGCCGGGCGAACTGCTGGCCGCCGCGCAAGCGCTGGCCGCACGCATCACCGTCAACGCCCCTGTGGCCGTGCGCCAAAGCCTGGGTGTGGCTAAACGCGCACTGGACTGCACCGACGCCGAACTCCGCGACCTGTCGCAACAAGCCCAAGCGGCCGTGTACGTCAGCGAAGACTTCAAGGAAGGGCCCCGGGCCTTCATTGAAAAGCGCGCGCCGCGGTGGGTGGGGCGTTAACGTATCACATGATTGAAATCAAGAACCTAACCACGGATGCATCGCATGAGGCTCCCCACGCTGATGAAGCGCTGGAAACCATTACGCAGTGGTTCATGGCCCGCCCGCACTTTGCAGAAACGGTGGCGCAGGCTTTGCGCCGCGCGCTGGACGAAGTCATTGACTGCCAGCGCACCGGCCGGTTCAGTGTTGAGCAGTTGGAAAAAACCGAGAAGACCTGCATCGGCACCCAGGTTGAAATCGTCTTGCGCTCATGTTGGACATGGAACGCGGCAACAAGCTGGACAACCTGGTGAACGGGTACGAAGTGGATACCAAGTTTTCACTCAGCGGCCAATGGATGATTCCGCGCGAGGCCACGGGCGAGCTTTGTTTGGTTGTGAGTGCGGACGATGCTTTGGGTTTGTTCAAGGTCGGACTCATCCGCGCAGACCTGAAAGTCTTGACTCTGGGCGCCAACCAGGACCAGAAACGTTCGCTGTCGGCAGCAGGTCGTCAGCAAGTGCGTTGGTTGATCCGCGAAGGCGCCTTGCCAGAAAACTTCTTGCTCAAACTCGACGACGACGTGCGCCGGCTAGTGCTTTCACCTCGCAGCGGCAAACAACGCATCTTGGCGTTGTTTGAAAACGTCACCAACAAGATCATTCCGCGTTACGCGCTCTTGCAAGTGGCACAACTCGTCAAGGGCGACCCTCTGCGTCGCGCGCGTGAAGCCAAGGCCACATTGGCCAAGCGTGGCCTGACGGTGCTGTGCGCAGCCTACCTGCCGCAACGCGCGGAATTTGTAGCCCACGGGTTCTTCAACCCGCAAGATGACGATTGGCTCAGCGTGCGAGTAACCGACACGATCGTCGATGGCATCAGCGCGCCGGTCATTGGCCAAGCCAGCGACGATTCTTAACGCTCCAAATGACTCACGGTCAGGCTGCGGCGCGCATGACGCGGCGTTGGGCAGCAGCTTCAATAGCCCGCGCAATTTGGCCGGCCACAGCGGCCGCGACGGGCGGCGGGAAAGCATTGCCCACTTGCCGATATGCCGAAGTCTTGCGCCCGGCAATTTGCCAATCGCTGGGAAATCCTTGCAAGCGCGCGGCCATCGGCACGGTCAAACGAGGCATGCCAACAAAGTCTTTTTCAGGCGGCGCATCGGCGATACCCATGCCGTCAACGCCAAGCTCAGCCCACGCACGCTTGGCACGGGTGGGGCCGAGGTCAGGGCCACCGTGTTTTTTGGAACCTCCTACCAAAGTAGGCGCAATGGTGGCTGCGCGCGCAGCCCAAGCCAGGGCGCCGCGCCAACCGCTGGCCAACATGAAAGGCAACAAGGCTTCACCCACAGAGGGTGCCCCGCCCACGTGGGCCACTGGCCAACTGAAATAGGAAGCCAGACTGGACTTGAGTGCAACGCACACGACACGTGGCCGCAACTGCGGCACGCCGTAGTCAGACGCCTGCAACAAGCGCCATTGCGA
>JAYVRO010000352.1:0-4752 GCA_043776165.1 Rubrivivax sp.
GGCATCCAGGCCGACACATTGGCGCTTGACCTGAGCAGAACCGATTACCTGCTCGCGGCGGGCAAGGCGATTTCGCAACGCGCGCCACAAACCAGCATCCTGGTCAACGCGGCGGGCATCAATTTTCGCGAGCCTTTTGCCCAGGTCACGCCCAGCGCCTGGGATCAACACCTCGCCTTGCACCTGGGTGCGCCATTCTTCCTGACACAAGCGCTGGCGCCGGCCATGGCGGCACGTGGGCATGGCCGCATCATCAACATTGCTTCACTGCAATCCACACGCGCCCTTCCAAACAGTGCACCTTACGGCGCGGGCAAAGGCGGCGTGGTGCAGCTCACCCGTGCCATTGCCCAAGAGTGGTCAAAACATGGCATCACCTGCAACGCGATTGGCCCGGGCTACTTCCGCACCGACCTCACGGCTGCTGTATTTGCTGACCCACTGGTGGCGGCGTTTCATGCGTCGCGCACGGCGATGGGCCGCAACGGTGAGATGCCCGACTTGCACGGTGCCGCCGTCTTTTTAGCCGGTGCTGGCAGCGCCTACATCACGGGGCAAACCTTGATGGTCGACGGCGGCTACACCGCCACGTGATCAATCATGAAATCTCTCGTCTACACCGCCCCCAATGAAGTGCAACTGTTAGACCGGCCCGAGCCCGAGATGGCCGACGGCGACGTGGTGCTTCGCATTGACGCCGCAGGTATTTGCGGCAGCGACATGCACGCCTATCACGGTCACGACCCGCGGCGCCATCCCGGCCTGGTGCTGGGTCATGAATTTGCGGCCACCGTGATCGAGTCGGCAGCGCCACTGTGGGCCATTGGCCAACGCGTGACGGGCAACCCCCTCATCACCTGCGGGCGCTGCGACTACTGCTTGCAGGGCCGCGACAACCTGTGCAGCGAACGCACGATGGTGGGCATGACGCGGCCTGGGGCATTCGCCCAGCGCATGAGCATTCCCGGCCGGTGCCTCATCGCCTTACCTGATACGTTAAGCAGCGTGGCCGCGGCACTCACCGAGCCCGCCGCCACAGCGCTGCATGCCATCAACTTGTCGATGAAATGTCTTGTGCGACCACTGCCCGAATGCCGCGTGCTGATCCTCGGCGGCGGGGCCATTGGCATGCTGGCTGCACTGCTGTTGCGCCACCATGGCGTGCGCGACTTGCGCGTGGCCGAGACCAACCCCCTGCGCCGCGCGTCCATCGACAAACACGCGCGCTGCGTGAGCTTCGACCCTCGTGACACAGCCGTCGCCGACAACAGTTTCCAGTACGTGATCGACGCCGTGGGCAGTGCTGCGACACGCACTGCGGCGCTGGCTGCAGTGGCGCCAGGTGGTGTTGTCATGCACATTGGTCTGCAAGACTGGGCCAGCGTGATTGACATGCGCAAACTCACCTTGGCCGAAATCACCTTGCTCGGCACCTACACCTACAGCCAGGCCGACCTGCGTGCCACCGTGGCACACCTGGCGCGTGGTGCTTTTGGCGATTTGAGCTGGGTGCAGACACGGCCCTTGAGCGAAGGCGCAGCAGCCTTTGCCGATCTGCATGCCGGGCGCACGGCATCGGCCAAGGTGGTGTTGCAAGCGGCAGATTGACACGCTGGCCCTAGACTGTGCGCCGAACTCTGCGCTGCACATGCACCATCGCTCTGCCACTGTTTTTGCCACCGATTCCACTGCCCCTTGCTCAGTCGCCGCTTGGCGCACTGGGCTTGGCGCATTGGTGCTGGTTCTTTGCGCCGCTGGCAGTCTGGCGCAAACGCCCAGCTTGTCGCTGGACGATCTGCCCCGCCACGCCATACCGCCACCAGAACGCGGCACTGTCGTCCCCGCTCAAGTCGAACGTTGGCGCAACGAGGCCAAAGCGCTGGAGCATGGCGACGGCATGCCCAAAGACCCAGAACGCGCAGCCACCCTGTACTGCCGCGCGGCCCGGTATGGCGACGCTGAATCACAGTTCAGCTTGGCTTGGATGCTGACCAATTCACGTGGCATTGCGCGCGACGAGGCGCAGGCCGCCCACCTCTTTGCCGCTGCTGCCGAGCAAGGCTTGACGCAGGCAAAAAACATCCTGGCGCGCATGGGCACACCGCAAGGCGATCCACCCGCATGTTTGCGCCAACCCGAGGCCGAACTGCCTAAACCCAAGGCGCTCCCCGCCGCCAAATCGGGCATGAAGTTGCCGGCGCTACCGCCACCGCCAGTGCCACCCAACGCCACTCCGGCCATCGTCAACTTTGTCAACTTGATTGCGCCGGAGTACAAATTGGAGCCGTACTTGGTGCTCGCCATCATTGCCACCGAAAGCAACTTTGACCCCCGCGCTGTGTCACCCAAAAGAGCCCAAGGTCTGATGCAGTTGATCCCCGAGACTGCCGCGCGTTTTGGTGTGCGCAACGCCATGGATCCGACGCAAAACATCCGCGGCGGCATGGCCTATTTGCGTTGGTTGCTGGCTTATTTTGAAGGCGACATCACCTTGGTAGCCGCTGCCTACAACGCGGGTGAAGGCGCCGTAGAACGCTACAAAGGCGTGCCGCCCTACGCAGAGACACGCCACTACGTGCGACGCATCAGCACGCTGGTGGGCTATCGCACAGTGCATCCATTCGACGCCAGCGTGGTGGCGCCATCCAACCTGGCAAATTTGATTCGGGCGCAGATCGCACCGAGGTGACGCACTTGCGGGCCTTCAAGGCCTGCACATATACTTGGGCATATATGTGGAACAAGAAAAGAAGGCGCCATGGCACAGATCACCTTGTATGTGGATGAACCCACGCGGGAGCGTCTTCGCTTGGCGGCAGCGCAAACGGAGATGTCGCAAAGTCGCTACGTGGCCGAACTCATTCGGCGTGCAACACAAGACGACTGGCCCGATGAGGTGCGGGCGCTGGCGGGTTCGCTGCGCGATTTTCCAAGCGCCGAAGCGCTGCGCGACAACCCAGGCACCGACGCGGACCGGGCGGCATGGTGATCCATGCCCTGGACACGAACACGCTGAGCTACTACTTCAGGAAAGAAGGCCGCGTGGCAGAGCGCTTTTTGGCTCTGCCGCCACAGGCACTGGCCTTGCCAGCCCCGGTGGTCTACGAGGTGAACTTTGGTCTTCGCAAAGCGGGCAGGCGCGAGCAACTGGTGGGCTTTGGCCGACTGGTTGAACTCATTCTTGTGCTGGATTTCGACACCCAAGCCGCTGACCACGCCGCCCGCATCCGCGTGCAGCTCGAAGCCAACGGCACACCCATCGGCCCGCTGGACTTGCTGATCGCTGCAACGGCGCGTCGACATGGCTGCACTTTGGTGACGCACAACACAAGGGAGTTCTCCCGAGTGCCCGATCTTCTCTTGGCCGACTGGTATTGACTGGGTTTGGCTGGGTTTGACTGGTACTGAATGGGTTGATCCCTTCCGCCTCAGCCGCGCACCGTGCTGCCACGCTCGATCAAGCGCCAGGGCACTTTGTCGCTGTGAACGCTTTGCGGCCCCGCAACCGGTGCGGCGCCCATCAGGCGCAGCATGGTCGCCGCCGTCTCGCGACCAATCTCGTACCGGGGCGGCTGCACGGTGGTGATGCCGCCCGTCAACTGGCGCGCCAAGGCGAAGTCTCCAAAACCCATCAACGCCACATCACCCGGCACCGCCACACCGCGGGCTTGCGCTTCGAGCCAGGCGCCGCAGGCGAGGTGGTCATTGGCAAAGGCGATAGCCAGCGTTGAGTCACCCTGTCGCAGCGGTTTGCGCAGCAAGGTGGCCTGCGTCAGCAAGCTCACCAAGGCCGCGCGGCCCGCGTCGAAAGCATCACCTTGCGGCGCGGTGATCACGCTGGCAGCCACCCCAGCGCCTGCCGCTTTGGCCGCCGCCAGGAAGGCGTTGCCACGCTCGTGGGCGCGAAAGTCGGCGGCCACGCTGGTGTCAACGTAAACGAGTTGGCGAAACCCCGCACTGAGCAAGTGGCGCGCCATGGCACGGCCCACTTCGGCGTGGTCAAACCCAACCTGCACAAACTCAGCGCCCCGGCTTTGTCGGTCCCACATTTCGATGATGGGCGTGCCCGCCGCCACGGCCGCGCGCAGCATGGCGCGGGCCGCAGGCGTGTGGTGTCGGCCCGTGACAGCTAACGCATCAGGTGACCAGCCCAGTACTGCGCGGATCTGCTCTTCCTCTCGTTCTTGTGAATAACCTGACGACGCCAATAGCAGCTCGAACCCGACCTCTTGCAGGCCTTCGCTCAGGCCCTGCACGGTTTCCGCAAACACCGAGTTGGCCAACGTCGGCACGATGGCCGCGACCACCTTGGAGCGTCCGCTGGCCAGCATGCCGGCTTGTTTGTTGGGCACGTACGCGTGCTCGGCCAAAGCCGCGCTGATGCGCGCGGCAGTGTCGGGTGCAACGCGCCCAGGCTCGCGCAAAAAGCGCGACACGGTGATCTTGGTGACCCCGGCGGCCCCCGCCACGTCGGCCAAGGTGCTGCGGCCGTGGCCGCGCCGCACCCGCGACGTGGGCCCCGGCAATTCAAGGGAGACGTCTGGGGAGCGATGAAGTTTGGAAGGCATTGGCATTTCAGCAACGTCTCAGGGAAGAGCCTGATGGTGGTGCCAGCTCGGCAGACATAGCATCGGGCAAATGTTACCGCTAACATGATCAACACCAACCCCACCAAAACCCTGGCTGAACTGCGCAGCCGCCGTTGGTATGCGGCGAGCGACCTGCGCGGTTTCAGCCATCGCCAACGCAGCC
>JAYVRO010000353.1:0-4746 GCA_043776165.1 Rubrivivax sp.
TTGTCAGACCTGTCGGTGTCGATGTTTTCCGAGGCCACCTACAACGGCGTGGGCTTCGGCCTGGGTTTTGCCGTCACGCACAACCCGACGCAAACGCTGTTGGCCGGATCGCCCGGCGAATACTGGTGGGGCGGCATGGCCAGCACCGCGTTTTGGCTTGACCCGGTGGAGGACATCAGCGTGGTCTTCTTGACGCAGTTGGTGCCGTCCAGCAGCTACCCCATTCGGCGCGAGTTGCGCAGTTTGGTAAACGCTGCGGTGATCGATTCCAAAGTTCTCTGACTCACGCAGAAAGGGCCGCAACATGACCGAACTTCATTACCAATCAGCCACCCAACTGGCCGCCGGCATTCGCTCGGGCCACATCGGCGCACGTGAACTCTTGGAACACTTTCTGAAACGGGTGGATCAGCACAACGGCGCCATCAATGCTGTGGTAGTGCAAGACCGCGCTGGGGCGCGCGGCCGTGCTGACGCCGCCGACCGCGCCGTCGCCCAAGGTGAAAAGTTAGGCCCGCTGCACGGCCTGCCCATGACCATCAAAGAAAGCTTCGACTGGGCGGGTCACGCAGCCACCTGGGGCGCGCCGGCGCAGCGCGGCAACGTGGCCACACAAGACGCGCTGGCCGTGCAACGTTTGGGCTCTGCAGGCGCCAACGTTTTTGGCAAGACCAACGTGCCATTGATGCTGGCTGATTTTCAAAGTTACAACGAGGTCTACGGCACCACCAACAACCCCTGGGACAGTACACGCACGCCGGGTGGCTCATCGGGCGGTTCTGCCGCGGCCCTGGCGGCGGGCCTCACGGGGCTGGAGCTGGGCAGTGACATCGGCGGCTCCATCCGCAACCCGGCGCACTACTGCGGCGTGTTTGGCCACAAGCCGACCTGGAACTTGTTGCCCATGCGCGGGCATGCGCTGGGCGGAGTGCTCACGCCCACCGACATCTCCGTCATCGGCCCCTTGGCGCGTTCTGCGCATGACCTGGAAGCGGCGCTGAACGTGTTGGCCGGGCCCGACTTGTTGGAGTCTGCGGGCTTGTCCTTGCAGCTCAGGGGCTTGCCACCCAGGGGAGGCGCGGGTGACCAAGCACTGCGCATTGCAGTGTGGTCAAGTGATGCGATGTGCCCGGCGTCGAAGGCAGTGGTCGACCGTGTCAATGCCGTGGCTTCAGCACTGGCATCTGGTGGTGCCCATGTCGACGACAAAGCGCGGCCCGAGTTCAGCGCCGAGCACAGCCACCAACTCTTCCTGGGTTTGCTCTCTTCGGCCATGTCGGGCCGTTTGACTGACGCCGACTATGACCGCGTGGTGGGCAAGGCTGAACAACTCGACCCCGCCGACACCAGCTTTGGCGCCATGCAAATACGTTGGCAGACCTTGCGCGCACGCGACTGGGCACGCTTGAACGAGGCGCGCACAAAACTGCGCTGGGCCTGGCAGCGATTTTTTGAGCGCTTTGACTTTCTTGTGGCGCCCATCATGCCCACCAGCGCCTTTGCGCATGACCATGCCGACCCCGGTTTGCGCAGCATCACCGTGGACGGTGTGGCCTACCCGTATTTCTCGCAAACCTTCTGGGCCGGTTTGGCGGGCCTGGGCCAACTGCCCGCCACCGTTGTGCCCACCGGGCCCGATGCCGACGGCTTGCCCATCGGTGTGCAAATCATCGGCCCGGCCTATGGTGATCTGCGCTGCATCCACTTGGCACAAAGGCTTGAAGCCATGGGCTTTGCCTTCAAGGCACCACCCGGTTGGGCTTGACGAAGGCGCTCAGCGTCCGGTGAACGCGGCGGCGCGCTTTTGCACAAAGTGCGCCACGCCTTCTTTGAAGTCTTCGCTGGCAAAACTGGCCAGCATCTCAAGATTCGCCACATCGATGTTGGCGCGCATGCTGAGTTGGTCCGCAGCCCAGATCTGGCGCTTGATCACCGCCATCGAACGGGGTGACACGTTATCGGCCAGGTCTTTTGCGTAAGCGCGTGCGGTGGCCATCAAATCAGCCGCTGCCACGACGTGGTCGACCATGCCCAGTCGCAGTGCTTCGTCGGCTTGCACAACACGTGCCGACATTAACAAATCAAGTGACCTGGACAAGCCGACCAAGCGCGGCAAGGTGACGCTGATGCCGTGCTCGGCAACCAATCCGCGGCGCGAAAACGCCGTGGTGAACTTGGCGCCGGCCGCCGCAAAGCGCACATCACAAAACAAGGCGTAGACCAAGCCCAGCCCAGCCCAGCGCAGGCGCCGTTGATGGCGGCGATGATGGGCTTGGGCACCGCAGGAAAGTAGGAGTGCGCCATTTGGTAGTCGGGGCTTGCGCTGGCGTCCCAAGGGCCGTCACCCGTGGCGGCTTGGCTCAGGTCGCCACCACCGCTGGCTTGGCCTTGAATGCCACCCAAGGTGTCCATGTCGGCGCCGGCACAAAAGCCGCGCCCGGCGCCGGTGAGGATGATCACCCGCACATCGGCGTCGTCCGTTGCGCGGTGCATGGCCTGGCGCAGCTCGGCGCCCATTGCGGCCGTGTAGGCGTTGAGGCGATCCGGGCGGTTCAGCGTGATGGTGGCGATGTGCTCGGTGACGTTGTAGAGCACGTTGGACGGGGTTGTGTTGGGCGTGGTGTTTGGGTCGGTGGTCATGCTGGTCTCCGGGTGATGGTGGTGGCAATAGCGGCGGTGGGGGCGGAAGCGCAAGTTGTATCGGCCCGTGAATCAACACACGGCGAACAATCAAACGAGCTCGGCGCTGGTAAATGTGCCCGCCATCGCCAAGCTGCGCTGGCTCAAAAATCGCCTTTGCTCGCCGCTGAACGGGTCCACAAAAGCAAACTCGCGGGCCAGCAATTGAAGTGGATGGCTGTGATCGGGCACTTCGCCCAACGCTAGTTCAGGCCACAAGCGTGGGTAGATTCGGTCGCCTAGGATGGGCAGGCCCAGGGCGTTCATCTGCGCGCGCAGTTGGTGGCGTTTGCCAGTGCGCGGGCTGAGGCGGTAGTGCGCCAAATGGCCCATCCGTTTGATCAACTCGATGTGCGTTTCAGCGTTGGGCTCACCGGGCACCACGCGCATTTGCATGAAGGCGTCGTCCTGCGGTTCTTCAAGCCGCATGCAGCAGTCCAGGGGCCATGGCAGCTCTTCGCGCCAAGGCGCAATCGCTTCGTAGACCTTGTGCACCTGTCGCTCGCGCAGCAGCGCTTGGTAGGCGTGACGCTCATGGGGCCGCACGATGAAGAGCATCACGCCGGCGGTCTCGCGGTCCAGGCGGTGCATGGGTACCAAGCTTGCAATGCCGAGCAGCTTTTTCGCCCGCACCAGGGCCGTTTCATGCAGGTGGCGACCACTGGGCACAGCGGCCAAGAAGTGCGGCTTGTCGATGGCCACGAGGTGCTCGCACTGGTGCAGCACGGTCAGCTCAAAAGGCACGCGCGGTTCGGCTGGGGGTTGGCGCCAGTACCAGTACACGGTGCCGGGCAAACATGCGTCATCGGCTCTGACGCTTGCGCCGTGGCTACTTAACACTTCACCTTGGTCAAATCGTTGCGGCCAGTCGTTGACCATGGCAAAGCGCGAGCTCATGAACTGCAATACGCAGGCCCAGGGCCCGCCATGCACGGCCACGCGGCTGGCGCTGACGCCATCGCGCATGGGTGGTGTCCAAAGGGCGGTTGGGCGGCTCATCAGCGGCTCATGGGCGGCTCACGGGCGGTTCATGGTTGACTCATGGACAAGTCACGCCCCGGATTTGTCCAGCGTTCTTGCACGCTTCAAACGCCAGGCTTCGTCGGGGTGTTGGTCGTCAAAAACTTTCTCGGCCGATGTGGTGGTCTCTTGCAACTGGGTGTCGAGCGCCACGCGGTTGTCAAAAACGAAGCATTCACCAGACCAGTCCAGCGCGGCGTTTTCAGTCTGCGCAAAGTAGTTCAGCACACCGCCGTCCAGTTGCCACACCGCCAAGCCCAAGCTGCGCAGCCAAGGCGCTGTTTTGTCACAGCGGATGCCGCCAGTGCAGTACATCGCAACGGGCATGTTGGCACTGCGCCAAGCGGGGGCGTTGGCTTGCACATAGGCCACGAAGTCGCGAAAGTTATGCACCTGCGGGTCAGTTGCACCTTTGAAGTGACCCAGACGAAACTCGAAGTGGTTGCGGTTGTCCAACAGCACGGCGTCACCGCGCGCCAACAACGCACGCCAGGCCTGCGGGCTGAGGTGGCTGGCATCGGCTTCATAGGGTGCGGGCAGGTCAGCAGCACCCGGCAAAGCCAGTGCCACGATCTCAGGTTTGACGCTCACTTTCAAGCGGCCAAAAGGTGCGGTCGCGCAAGCGCTGTGTTTGAAGGTCATGCCCTTGAAGGCAGCACCCGCAAATTGATCACTGCACAGCGCGTTTTCAAAGGCTTGTACGGCGCTGGGTGCGCCCGCCACCGTGCCGTTGATGCCTTCCGTGGCCAGCACGATGCTGCCCAACAATCCACCGGCCATGGGGTGCAGAGCCCGCGCAAGGGCCTCGGGCTCGGTCAGCGAGACAAAACGATAGAAGGCGCTGTGCAGCAACGCAGGGTCGTTAACGTTCGACATGGGTTTGTTGTGGCGGAAGGGCATGGGAGTCGAACCCACCAGACACGCTGGGCGTGTCTCACCGGTTTTGAAGACCGGGCGCCCCACCGGGGTGCGATGACCTTCCTTTGCTGCGCGCCACCATAACCCATGTGGGCTGGTGCCTCGGTCATTGGGTTGGGCCCTGTGTCG
>JAYVRO010000354.1:0-4740 GCA_043776165.1 Rubrivivax sp.
CGACCCAGTTGCTGCCGAGGCGCTGGTCACGGGCCCGTCCATAGAAAAAAGCATTGCGCCACTGCGCAGCTTTGTTGCCGAGCCCATGCGCTTTGGCCGGTTGATGTTGGCCGGCGACGCTGCACACATCGTGCCGCCCACGGGCGCGAAGGGGCTGAACCTGGCGGCGTCTGACGTGCGCTTCATGGCACAAGCCTTGGCCGAGAATTTCTTTGAAAAGTCAGAAGCGGCACTTGACCACTATTCAGCGCGCTGTCTGGCCCGGGTCTGGAAGGCCGAGCGCTTTTCATGGTGGATGACGTCGCTCATGCACCGCTTTCCTGATCGCGGCGGCGCAAGTGCCATCGACCAAAAACTCCAGCTCGCCGAGCTGGAGTACTTGGTCAGTTCGCGCGCAGCATCTACCGCGCTGGCCGAAAACTACGTCGGGTTGCCGCTGCGCTGAACGGTGTCACGGCAAGGGCGGAATGCGCAACATCTGCCCGGGGTAGATCTTGTCAGGGTGCGACAACATGGGCCGGTTGGCCTCAAAGATCACTGGGTATTTGTTCGGGTTGTCGTAGAACTGTTTGGCAATCTTGGACAGGTTGTCGCCACTCACGACGACATGCCACTGCGACTCAGGCTCGGGTTCGTTGACGACCAACATGTCGTTGACCAATTCCACTTTCGCCACGTTGCCGCAGCACAGGATGACCTTTTCCTTGGTCGCCTGGTCGGCCACAACGCCGGCCACCGTGACCTGCCCTGTCGGCGCGTCGAAGCTCACGTCCAGGCCATCAACGGCCAGGCCCTGCGTGTTGATGTAGGCGGCGATGGCGTCACCAGCCGCCTTGCTCAGGGCGGCTATGTTTTCGGGTGTCGGTGATGCGGCGACAGCGTCGTGCGCTTCTTTGGCCTCGCCTTTGCCGAAGAGTTTTTCGCCGGCTTCCTTGATGAATGACATGATGCCCATGGGGTTGTTCTCCAGTTGAATTGATTCGCCCGAGCCAAACAGCCGTGCGTGTACGCGATGCCTCCACGCGGACGGTGCAGAGTATGCGCTGTGCTGCCGGTGGAGGTGGCATCCACGGCACCACACAACAAGAGCCCAAGAGGTAGCGCGAAGCGCCAATGACCAGGGCAACCACCGGCCTCAATGCACCTCAAACGCCAAGGTCACAAAGCGGCTGTCCCATTCGTCATTCGCCGTTGTCGACAAACGCAAATCCACCGCGCGCAAAAGCCACTCACCTGCCAGCGGCACACGCAGCTTCGCGCGGCCAGCGCCGTCAGTTTGCGTCCAAAAACTGATGCGCGTCAGTGCACTCTTCAGCTCCACGGGCAAACCCGCCAAGGGCTGACCGTCACGCAGCAGCGTGAAGGCGAGTTCGTCGCCCCGCATCGGCGCGCGGCCCAGGCCATCGAGCACGATGTCCATGCCCATGGGCGTGGCCTGGGGCGGCGGTGGGTGCTCGGAACCCAGCCGTGCATCAAAACGTTCGATGCGCGCGTGTTTGGTGTAGGTCTCTTTCCAGGGCACGCCGCGCGCCAGCATCTCGGCCCACGTGGAGCGCAGCGCAGGTGAAGCGTCAATCTCTTTCAGGTAGTTGGGCACGATCTCGGGCGCAATGTTCACTTGCAGCGGCACCAACTGGGCCCAACAGGTGATGGCCGGGTGGCCTGGCTTGGCACTCGCCCTGGGTTTGACCGCGATGTGGATATCCGAATGCATCAGCAGGGCCTGTGGCGTGTCACGCGTTATGCGCAGTGGCTGGGCGGGTGCGTCGCCGTGGCGGCAACCACTGGCCACGGGCGCCCCCGCGCCCACGCTGCTCTCTTGCTTTGGAAACAAGTTGCCCGTGGCGAGCGACAAACGCACTTCACCAGCGCGCGGCGTGGGCGACGCGGCGAACCAACTGTCATGCGCCCAAGCCGGGCTTGCCAGCGCTGCGATGAGGGCAAGAAACAAACGCAAATCGGGTGGGCTGCTCAGGTGCCGCATTTTGCTGGGCTCTCTTTCAAGGTCGCGTAGAAAACCATATGCTGGGCAGGATAAACACCGCGCCCACCGCGTGGTACCACTGCGGCGCTTCGCCCACCAGCACCCAGCCCAGGAACGCGCCGTAAACCGGGGCCAAGTACAGCAGCAGCGATGTTCGTGATGCGCCCAGTTCACGCTGTAAAAACGAGAAGGCGCCGTAAGACAAAACACCGGGCAAAAGCGCAGCCAAGAACACCAGCCACAACGCTTTGGGCGTGAAGGGCGGGTAGGGCACCAAGAACCACTCGATGCACGTGAAAGGCAGCAAGAGCGCGATGCCGCCCGTGATGATGGCTGCCAAGCGCGCAAAGGGCGGCAAGCTGGACGGCCAACGTTTGAGAAGCACCGAGTACGCGACCCACGACACCGCAGCGGTGATGACCCACACGTCGCCCACGGTGAAGTGCAAATGCGCCAGCACGTGCCAGTCGCCCTTGACGATGACAAACACCACGCCCAACAGTGCGCAGGCCACGCCCAGCCACTGCGCAGCACGCATGCGTTCATGCAACAAGCGCACGCTAACCACCGAGATGACCACCGGCGTGGCTGCATAAAACAAACCGATGTTGGTGACGCTGGTGGTATGGCCACCTTGGTAGACAAAAGCACCACAAATCCACATGCCCAGCGCACCCAAAACCAGCATCTGTGGCCACTCGTGGTGCAGTGCTGCACGGTGCCGCATCAGGTCGCGCCAGACCCAGGGCAGCATGAAGAGCAGTGCCAAGGTCCAGCGCGCTAGCGCAAGCGCGTGCGGCGCCATCACGCCATCGGCCAATCGTGCAATCACATGGTTGGACGCCCACAGCGCAGGCACCAGCCACAGCAACACCTGGGCCCAGCGCGATGCGCTGGTCATCAACCCCAATCCGCCATCATTTGCCCCATCTGAACCGCGCCGCCCGGCGCCCATGCGGCGTTGAATTGCAGAGGACTCTTGGGGTACAGCAGCACGACTGTCGATCCAAGCAAAAAGCGGCCCATCTCTGCGCCTTGCGCCAGTTCGATGGTCTGGTCGGCGTAAGACCATTCACGCACCACACCCGGTCGAGGCGGATTGACCAGGCCATGCCAAACCGTGGCCATGCTGCCCACGATGGTGGCGCCCACCAGCACCAACACCCAAGGCCCGCGCTGACCATCAAACACACATACCACCCGTTCATTGCGCGCAAAGAGTCCGGGCACACCACGCGCGGTGGTCGGATTGACCGAGAACAAATCGCCCGGTACATGGATCATGCGCAGCAAGCGTCCATGGCTTGGCATGTGGATGCGGTGGTAGTCCTTGGGTGACAAATACAAGGTGGCGAAGTGCCCACCATGAAAGTGCGCGGCCAACGCGCTGTCGCCGCCGAGCAGGGCGGTGGTGCTGTAGTTGTGACCTTTGGCCTGGAAGATGCGCTCGCCGTCGATGGCACCGAACTGGCTGATCGCGCCGTCTACCGGGCAAAGCAAGCCCGCTTTGGCAAGGGGCCGCGCGCCCGGCTTCAAGGCCCGGGTGAAAAACTCGTTAAAGCTGGAGTAGGTCGTGATGTCAGGATTGACCGCTTCAGCCATGTTCACGCCATAGCGCGCCACAAAATTGCGGATGACAGCCGTGGTGACCGCCCCCGCCTGGGCCGACGCGATGTGCCCAGCCAGCCAGGTCATGGCGCGTTTGGGCATCAGATATTGCGGCAAGACTGCCGTTTTGTCAGACATGGCGGCGCCGCAGCAGGTGGATTAACAATTCACTTGATTCAAGCTGAAAGCGGGGCAGTCAACGAATCGGTGACATCTCGCGCAGCGCTTTCACCGCGCCCGACCCAACGGCTGCGCCAAAGCGCTTGGCCAGCCGTTCAGCCACGTTGTCACGCAGCGTGTAGTCAATGATCTCTTCGGCCTTGACCACTTCACGCGCCACAAAGTCGAGGTTGCCGAGCTTGTCGGCCAGGCCTTGTTTGACGGCTTCTTCACCGTTCCAAAAAAGCCCCGAAAACGTGTCTGGCGTTTCTTTCAAACGCGCGCCGCGCCCGGCCTTGACCACGGTGATGAACTGCTGGTGGATCTGGTCGAGCATGGCCTTGGCCAGCGCGGTCTGGTTGTCGTTGCGCGGTGAAAACGGGTCGAGCATGGCTTTGTTGCTGCCCGCCGTTAGCAAGCGGCGCTCGACGCCCAGCTTGGCCATCAGTTCCGTGAAACCAAAGCCGTCCATCAGCACGCCGATGCTGCCCACGATGCTGGCTTTGTCGACATAGATCTCGTCCGCTGCCACGGCAATGTAGTAAGCACCGCTGGCGCACATTTCTTCGACCACAGCGTAGACCTTCTTCTTGTGCAGGGCCTTCAAGCGCAAGATTTCGTCGTTGATGATGCCGCTCTGAACCGGGCTGCCGCCGGGCGAGTTGATGCGCAGCACCACCGCTTCAGCGTTGGCGTCTTCAAAAGCCAGCTTCAATGCGCTCACCAGGTTGTCGGCACTGGCTTCGCCGTCAGCCGAAATTTCGCCGTGCACTTCAACAAGTGCTGTGTGCGGTCGCGAACTCGCCGCGGGGCCATGCATGCGCTGCGCGAACAAGCCCCAGCCGATGGCCAGCGCAAGTCCAAACCAAGCCAAGCGGGTGAAGTTGCGCCAGCGGCGCTCGTTGCGTTGTTGGCGCAAGAACTCACGGGCGATTTTTTCGAGCAAGCTGGCGTGCGAATCGGACAGCATGTCGTTTGTCTTTCGGCTT
>JAYVRO010000355.1:0-4734 GCA_043776165.1 Rubrivivax sp.
TGGCGCAGCTATTCCAACTCGCAACCCGATTTGCCTGTGGGCAAACTGCTGGCCCGTGGCAAGCGCGGGATGTCGGCGCAAGAAGCCGCTGCGTATGACGCGCCCTACCCAGACGCCAGTTACAAAGCGGCGTTGCGCGCCTTCCCCGACCTCGTACCCGACGGCGAAAACGCCGCAGGCGCCGCCATCAGCCGTGAAGCCGAAACGTTTTGGCGTGAACGCTGGACCGGCGAAAGCTTCATGGCCATCGGCATGCAAGACCCGGTTCTGGCGGGCGCGCCCATGCAGGCTTTGCAACGCAACATCCGCAACTGCCCGGCGCCCATGGAAGTGGCCGAGGCAGGGCACTTTGTGCAAGAGTGGGGCGGGCCCATTGCCGTGGCCGCGCTCCGGCATTTCAAGTTGGCGTGAAGCCGACCCAGTTGCCCTCAACGCTTGGCGCAACCAACGTTTCACCTGACCACCATGCGCCACACCATCGACTTCTTGCTCAACCACTGGCTCGATGTCAGCACGCTCTTGCAGCGTGAGCGTTTTGCTGACCATTCGCTGGAGACCTTTGCCCAGGTGATGGACACCTGTGAGCGCATCGCACGCGAAAAGTACGCGCCGTTCAACCGCCTGGTGGACATCGAAGAGCCGCGTTTTGATGGCGAAAAAGTTGTTCTGCCGCAAGCCACACACGACGCCTGGAAGGCCTACGCTGAATCAGGCATGTTGAGTGCCGCGCAAGACTACGCGGTGGGCGGTATGCAGTTGCCCTACACGATTGAAGCGGCGAGCAACGCCTTCTTCTCCAAGGCCAGCGTCAGCATCGGCGCTGGCATGTTGACCACCGGCAACGCGAACTTGTTGATGGTGCACGGCACACCCCGGCAGCAAGCCGTGTTTGCTGCGCGCGAATTTGCCGGTCAGTGGGCGGGCACCATGTGCTTGAGCGAGCCGCAAGCGGGGTCCAGCTTGTCAGACGTGGTGACACGTGCAACACCCGACGGCGAACACTTCGAAGCCGACCCCTTCGGCCCGCGCTATCGCCTGCGCGGCAACAAGATGTGGATCTCGGTGGGCGACCACGAGTTGACAGAAAACATCGTGCATCTGGTGCTGGCCAAGATCCCCGGGCCCGATGGGCAATTGGTACCGGGCACGCGCGGCATCTCCCTCTTCATCGTGCCCAAGAAGATGGTGGGCGCTGACGGTGAATTGACGGGTGAGCGCAACGACGTGGCGCTGGCTGGCCTGAACCACAAATGCGGCTGGCGTGGCACCACCAACACGCTCTTGAACTTTGGTGAAGGCCGCTTCAAGCCGCAAGGCGCGGCGGGTGCCATCGGCTACTTGGTGGGCTCTGCTGGCAAGGGCTTGCATTGCATGTTTCACATGATGAATGAGGCGCGCATCGGTGTGGGCCTTGCGGCCACCATGCTGGGCATGGCGGGCTATGAAGCGTCGTTGGCCTATGCGCGTCAACGTCCACAGGGGCGGCCGGTCACGTCAACCGGTAAGGACGCTGCCGCACCCCAGGTGCCGATCATCGAACACGCTGATGTGAAGCGCATGCTGCTGGCGCAAAAGAGCTATGTCGAAGGCGCGCTGGCGCTGGAGCTCTATTGCGCGCGCCTCGTGGACGAAGCGCGAACGGCTGATGCACCAGCCGCCGCTGACGCCACGCTGCTGCTGGAAGTGCTCACGCCCATCGCCAAGAGCTGGCCCAGCGAGTGGTGTCTGGAAGCCAATTCGCTGGCCATTCAGGTGCACGGCGGTTACGGCTACACGCGCGACTTTCCAGTGGAGCAGTACTGGCGCGACAACCGCCTGAACATGATTCACGAAGGCACCCACGGCATCCAGGCGCTTGATTTGCTTGGCCGCAAAGTGGTGATGAACGGCGGCGCTGGCCTCCAACTTGTGGCGACGCGCATGAATGCGACGATTGAGCGTGCGGGTCATGTCGAAGCTTTAGCCGCCTACGGTCATGGGCTGGCAGCGGCGCTGCAAAAGTTGCGAGCCGCCACCAAAGCGGCATGGGCCACGGGTGTGCCAGAAGAAGCCCTGGCGAACGCCACACCCTACCTGCAAGCTTTTGGCCATGTGGTGTTGGCCTGGATTTGGTTGGACGTGGCTTTGTCAGCATGGTCAACACAAGCAACGTCAAACGTTAACAGTACTGGCCACGCCAGCAGCACTCGCGACGGCAGCGCGCTCGGCAACACTCACCGCAACATCACCCAGGGTCAGCTCGCCGCCATGCGCTACTTCCACCTGTATGAGTTGCCCAAGATTGACGCTTGGCTGGCCGTTGTTTCCAGCCGCGAGGCCGTCTGCCGTGAAATGCAAGACGCCTGGTTTTGAACTGGTCGAGCAAGTTCAGCAAAATTGAGCCCGTGCGTGTGGAGTACTGGGCGTGGGTGCTCATCTATGCCGGATTGGGCCTGCTGAGCTTGGGGCTCTTTATGCCGCGCGTTGGTGTCGGCGCCCTGCTGGGTTACGTGCTGATCGCCGGTGGCGCCGTGATCGCGGCACTCGGCGTCTTCTTGATTTACCTGCGTTCACTCATGCCTGAACCACAGCCCGAAGCAATGCCTGACCGAAACTCTGAACAACTGATCGATATAGACCAACCATGAGCACCCACATCAACCAACTTTTTGACCTCACGGGCAAGATCGCGCTCGTCACCGGCGGTTCGCGAGGCCTCGGGTTGCAGATCGCACAAGCACTGGGTGAAGCAGGCGCGAAGGTCATGCTCACATCGCGCAAAGCGTCCGACCTGGAAGAAGCAGCGGCTGAACTTCAGGCGCAAGGCATCGACGCGCGCTGGGTGGCGGCCGATGCGAGCGAGCCAGCGCAGATCGACAACGTGGTGGCTGAAACACTGCAACGCCTGGGTCCCATCGATATCTTGGTCAACAACGCAGGCGCGACCTGGGGCGCACCGGCTGAGGACTATCCGTTGGCTGCGTGGGACAAGGTGATGGATCTCAACATCCGCTCGATCTTCTTGTTCTGCCAAGCGGTGGGCAAGGCCAGCATGATCCCGCGCAAGAGCGGCCGCATCATCAACGTGGCCAGCATCGCGGGGCTCGCCGGCACCACGGGCATCAAGTACATCGCCTACGGCACGAGCAAGGGTGCGGTGGTCAACTTCACGCGCACGCTGGCGGGCGAGTGGGGCGAGTACGGCATCAACGTCAACGCCTTGGCGCCGGGCTTTTTCCCTAGCAAGATGACCGCAGGCATCTTGGCCACGATGGGTGCTGACAAACTGGCCGCCAGCGCGCCGTTGCAGCGCATTGGCGATGACAACGACTTGAAGGGCGCGGCGTTGCTCTTTGCGAGCAGCGCAGGCCGCCACATCACTGGCCAGATCTTGGCGGTAGACGGCGGCGTGAGCTCGGTGCACAGCGGTTGATGGCCATCGTCTTGCAAAAATCAACCATTGAGATGAGCGAACCCATCAAATTCCCCAAGCGCATTCCTTTTGCGCATACCTTGGGCTTTGAGCTGTGGGTTTTGGGTGAGGGCCATGCCGAGCTGCGCGTACAGGTGACCGACCCCCTCACCAACAGCCGCGATGTGGGGCACGGTGGCTTGTTGATGACCTTGCTTGACGTGGCCATGGCGCACGCCGCCAAGAGCGCACGCATTGACGACACCGGCCGCCCCAGCGGCATGGTCACGATCGAGATGAAAACCAGCTTCATGCGCCCCGCCAAGGGCCTGCTCCGTGCGGTTGCCAAGCTCATGCACCAGACCAAGGGCATGGCTTTCACTGAAGGCACCGTGTTCGACGAAGACGGCCAAGCTTGCGCGCACGCCACGGGCACCTTCAAATATGTTCGTGCTATCCCTGATTGATCACCTTGGTTTGCATTCGGTCGCGATAGAACACACCAGTGCCCTCTACACATTCACATGACACAACACAGAAGGACATCACCATGACCCTCATCAACCAACAAATCGTTCTTGCCAGTCGCCCTGATGGCGAGCCCAGCGCCGCCAACTTCCGCCTGCAAAGCGCGCCCGTGCCCGAGCTGCAAGACGGCCAAGTGCTGGTGTGCCACCACTTTTTGAGCCTGGACCCGTACATGCGTGGCCGCATGAATGACGGCAAGAGTTATGCCCAACCTCAAGCGTTAGACGCGGTGATGCAGGGCGGCACCGTGGGCGAGGTGACCGCGTCACGCAACCCTGCCTACCAGGTCGGCGACAAGGTCGTGGGCATGGGTGGATGGCAGGAATATTCAATCGTTGAAGCGGCCATGGCCGGCATGATGCGCAAGGTTGACACCACGCACATCCCGCTCTCGGCTTACCTGGGTGCAGTCGGCATGCCGGGCGTTACTGCCTGGATGGGTTTGACGCAGATCATCAACCCGAAGGCGGGTGAAACGCTCGCCATCAGCGCCGCCAGTGGCGCGGTGGGCACGGCGTTTGGGCAGCTCGCCAAAGCGCGCGGTTGCCGCGTGGTGGGCTTTGCTGGCGGCGCGGAAAAATGCAACTTCGCAGTCAACGAGCTGGGCTTTGACGCCTGCATTGACTACAAGGCGCATGGTGATGTGAAGGCGCTGTCCACCGCCTTGAAAGAGGCCGCACCGAATGGCATTGACGGCTACTTTGAAAACGTTGGCGGCATGATTCTTGATGCCGTGATGCTGCGCATGAACGCCTTTGGCCGCATCGCCTTTTGCGGAATGATCTCGGGCTACAACGGTCAGCCCATCCCCATGG
>JAYVRO010000356.1:0-4730 GCA_043776165.1 Rubrivivax sp.
GCAAGGCTCGGTGACGACAGAAAGTTGATCACTCCTGAATCGCGCGCACGATGGGCTGCTTCAAGCGCGGGAACATCGGGAGTTTGGGCGGGCAACGTCACGCTTCAGGATAGCTCTTCCGCAGCGTTACCTGCGCAAGTTCACCCGAAATACTCAATGCCAAAAACAGCACTTGTGGGCCCTGGGAGCCAGGTGCGTGTGCCATTCCACCGCGCTGGGCCAGTGGGCTTGCCCAAGCCAACTGGTCCCCAAAACGCATGCCGTGTTGGACTAGATTGCAAAGTCGGACAGATTTCGACCCGCAGCTATTGCGCTTCGCAACCAAATAGGTTGCAAGCCGCGCCCCGACCAACTGTCACCAGTTTTGACGTCACGGTATTTAGCGGCGACTTTGCCTTTGCTGCCCCTATTACCCATGCTGCCCTTAGGCATCGCCGAAGACGTTTTTGCCGTCAAATCTTGCATCGTCAAGCCATATTCCAACATGCTGGCCTTGATTTTTTCGATGGCTTCAGCGCGCTCCGAACGCTGGACATCGGCAATTTTCGCGTCAAGCATGGCTTTTTGAGCGAGCAGTTCTTTCAGTGAAATTGACATGGTCTGCCTTCCCAGTGGTTAAAAATTAAAAACGTGGATTTTGGCATACTCCACAGATCATCTCCCACTGCACCACGGACAGAAGCAATCACCGATAACCAACCCTGTCCAACATCTGCTGAATCTTGACTTGGTTCAAACCCAACGCTGAAACGGCAACGTTGTCTGCCTTAAATTTTCCGAATGTTTTTAATGCGGGGTTCGTGACGGTGGCCTGTGCGACGACGGGCCATTCGTTGTTTCCGTCAGCAAAATACACCTGCGCCGAATCGCTGGCGAGGTATTCGAGAAATCTTGCAGCTGCGCCAGGATTCTTGGAAAAGCGCGCGACCGCGCCGCCTGCGATATTCACATGCGTTCCAAAAGTGGCTTGATTTGGGAAAACAAACCCAATGCGTTCCATCACCTGTTGGTCTGCTGGCGCATTGGAGCGCATGAGTCGTGCCAGGTAGTAAGTATTGGTCAAGGCCACGCCACATTCACCGCTGGCGACAGCGCGAATTTGATCGACGTCACCACCTTTTGGGGTTCTGGCCATATTCGTTACGACGCCCTTGAGCCAAGATTCCGTGAAAGCTGCGCCGTGGTGCTCAAGCATTGAACCGAATAGCGACAGGTTGTAGGGATGCGATCCGGATCGTGTGCACACACGCCCTGCGTTCACGGGGTCTGCCAGTTTTTCGTAGCTCGACACATCTGCCAATTGAACTTTGCTCTTGTTATAGACAATGACCCGCGCACGCGTTGAAAAGCCAAACCACATCGAACCTTCGCCAGAGTCCTTGCCTCGCAGCTGACTCGGGATGCGTTGCTCCAGCACTTGGCTGCGCAGCGGCTGAAACAGGCCGTCGACTTCAGCGCGCCAGAGTCGGGCTGCGTCAACGAGCAAGATGACGTCTGCGGGACTCGCACTTCCCTCCGCTTGGAGCCGTGCTAACAAGCCGGCGTCGTCGGCGTCAACCCGATTGATTTTTATACCTGTGCTTCGGGTGAAGTTGTCGTACAGCGCTTCGTCAGTTTGGTAATGACGGGCGCTGTACAGGTTCAAGACCTGGTTGCTTGTCTGCGCCATACCGGCCTGAGCAATCGTGATTGAAACGGTCGCGACAAAGGCGCGGAGGAGGCAACTGGGTGTCATGTTGATGGTGTTCCTTAAAAGTCCTATTCTAAACGCAAATACGAGTCACTCGCAATTGACTGGAAAATTTTCGACCTGTTACCTGGTGCGTTTCGCATTGACTTGCGCCCAAACCGCCAATGTGAGCATTCGTACCAAGACGATGCCTCGGGGGCTAGCCAACATACGACGCTTTGATCTCTTGGAGTCTGCATGTCACGTCGCGCCATCTTTGCCACCACTCTGACGACATGCGCGTTTGCCAGCCTGTTGTTGCTCGGTGGGTGCGAAAAAACTGCTGCCGATGACCTCGCGGCTGCCAAATCGAGCATCGCAGCCAAAGACGCGCGAACTGCGATGCTCCACCTCAAAAACGTCATCAAAAAAGAGCCCAACCTCGCGGAAGCCAGATTTCTGCTGGGCCAACAATTGCTTGCGGCCGGTGATGCGCGCGGCGCGCTGATTGAGCTGAAGCGCGCCGAAGAATTCAAATTCCCCAGAGAACAAGTTGCCGCGCCATTGGCCGAATCCATGCTTCAGTTGGGTCAGTCGCCTCAGCTGATCATGAAGTTCGACAAGCAGACCTATCAAGATCCAGCCGTCGCAACCCGGGTCAATACCGCGCTGGCTTTCGCTCAGATGACATTGGGCAATTTGCCTGAGGCAGATCGGATCATTCAACTGGCCGTCAGCGCCGCCCCCAAGGAGATACCTCCCCGACTTGTGAAAGCAAGAATTGCCCTGGCACGCGGTGATGCGGCTGCCGCCGTTGAACAGGCTGAGAGCATGCTGGCCCAAGCGCCTAAGAACGACGTCGTGTGGGCGTTCAAAGGTGAAGCGTTGGAGCGCAATGCTGCGGGTGTGGACAAGGCGCTGGAGGCCTACGCCAAAGCGCTAGAGTTCAATCCGCAACAAGTTCAAGCCCTGTCCTCCACACTCGGCTTACAACTCTTGAGAAACGAGCTCGTCAAGGCCGGCGCCACACTCGAGACGCTGCGCAAGGTGGCGCCAAAGGCCTACCTGACGCTGTACTACGACGCGCGCTTCCAACATTTGAGCGGCAACTACGCCGCTGCAAGAACACTGTTTCAGTCCGTGCTCGGCATCGCGCCAGACAACGCTGTCGCGCTTTTGGCTTCGGGCGTGAACGAATTGCGCATGAACTCGAACATCCAAGCTGAAGCCTTGCTCTCCCGCGCAATCAGCCGCGACTCGACTAACGCTGTGGCCCGCTACTACCTCGGGCAAACCTATTTGCGCCTGGGGCGCCCCGATCAAGCCGCCAGCACCTTGGCGCCTTTGCTCACAGCAAGCGCAGTCGTCCCTGAGGTGTTGCTGCTGGCTGCCCAGGCGCAGTTGCTGAAGGGCGATCCCAGGGGAGCGGAAGCGCTTTTTTCCCGCGCGGCAAAACTGCACCCCAACAACCCTGACGTTCGAGTTGCGCTTGCGCTCCACAGCGGAGCCGCCCAGGGTGGCAGCGAAACCGCTTTGCGCGAACTGCAAGCCATTGCCCTGTCCAGCGACAGCACCGTGGCCGATATTCAACTCATCAGCGCGCACATCGCCAAGAGTCGGTTTGATGCGGCCTTGGCAGCAATCGACGCCCTTGCTCGCAAGCGGCCCGACGACCCCTCTGCACCCAACCTCCGAGGCGAGGTCCTGGTGAGGAAAAAAGATACCGCAGGCGCCAGAGCGGCGTTTGAAGCGGCCCTGGCCAAGGATCCCCGCTACATGCCCGCTGTGGGCAATCTTGCTGATCTTGATTTATCGGAAGGCAAGACCGAATTGGTCAAAAAACGCATCAATGACCTCGCGGCCAAAGAGCCAGGCAACGCCAATGTGCAGATCGCCCTGGCCTCATTGGCAGCAAAAATGGGTGCGAGCCATGCCGAGATAGCCAAACTGATCACCAAGGCCACGATCGCCGATCCCAACGATTCGCGTGCCCGCCTGCTGCTGATTGAGCGACTCGTCGACTCAGGTCAGTCGCGTGCGGCTCTGCAGGCAGCACAGGCCGCTGTTGCCGCCATTCCTGAGAACGCCACGCTGTTGGACGCGCAGGGGCGAATCCAACTGCGTTTAGGAGAAAGCCAACAAGCGCTGGCCACATACAGCAATTTGCGCCGAGTTGCACCCAACGAACCTGCGGGCTATTTGGGGCATGCCACCGTGCAGTACGGCCTGAAGGATTACGAAGGCGCCAACAAGACGCTGCAGCAGTTGCTCGCCATTCATCCGCGCTCGTTGGATGGACGGCGCATGGCCATTGGTACGGCCATCAAACTCAAACAAATGGACCGTGCCAAGGAGCTCGTCAAAGAACTACAAACGGAATTTCCAGAGCAGTCTTATGGCTGGGCGCTCGAGGGCGAGGTGCACATGGAGCAAGGTCAATGGGCAGCCGCTTCTGCGGCCTTCACCAAAGGCTTGACCAAACTTCAGGCCGAACCGCTGGCGCAACGTTTGCACACTGCCTACCTGAAGGACAACAAACCAGCAGACGCGGAAAGGCTTGTTGCCTCATGGATCAAGACGCATCCCAAGGATGTGACCTTCTTGGGCTATTTGGGCGACACGGCGTATCACACCAACCATCGAGCCGAAGCAAAAAAGCGGTTTCAACAAGTCCTGGTCATCGAGCCCAAAAACCCAGGTGCGCTGAACAATCTGGCTTGGTTGATGTTGCAAGATAAACAGCCCGAGGCTGTGGCGATCGCCGAACGTGCCGTAGAGCAAGCTCCCGACCAAGCCGATGTCTTGGACACCCTGGGTCAGGCCTACGCCATGACGCAGCAATACCCCAAAGCAATAGACGCGCTCAGGCGCGCTATCGACCGCGCGCTCAACCCGGCACCGCTGAGGCTGAGTTTGGCCAAGGTCTATATTTTGGCCGGTGACAGCAAAGGCGCAGTTTCCGAACTTGACAGGCTGCGTTTGCTTGGCAAGGACTTCCCGCAGCATGTCGAGGTGCGCGAACTCATCGCCTCACTGCGAAAGTGATCAAGGGCGGCGCTGC
>JAYVRO010000357.1:0-17351 GCA_043776165.1 Rubrivivax sp.
ACCCCGCCAAGCGGGGAAAACAGGCTCGCCGCATGAGCAACATCCTTCTCAACGTCAACGGCATTGAAGTCATCTACAGCCACGTCATCCTGGTCTTGAAGGGTGTCTCGTTGCAGGTGCCCGAGGGTGGCGTTGTGGCCTTGTTGGGCGGCAATGGCGCGGGCAAAACAACCACCTTGCGCGCTGTCAGCAACTTGCTGGCCGGCGAACGCGGTGAGGTCACCAAAGGCAGCATCGAACTGCGAGGTGAACGCATCGAAAACCTCAGCACCTCCGACATGGTGCAGCGCGGGGTCATCCAGGTCATGGAAGGTCGGCACTGCTTTGCGCACTTGTCGATCGAAGACAACCTGATGACCGGCGCCTACACGCGCAAAGATGGCAAAGCGGCCATCAACGCCACGCTGGAGAAGGTCTACAACTACTTTCCACGACTGAAGACACGACGCACATCGCAGGCCGCCTACACCTCGGGTGGTGAACAACAGATGTGCGCCATTGGCCGCGCGCTGATGGCCAACCCCAAAATGGTGTTGCTTGATGAACCGAGCATGGGCTTGGCGCCGCAGATCGTCGAAGAGGTGTTTGAAATCGTCAAAGACCTGAACCAACGCGAAGGCGTGACCTTTTTGTTGGCCGAGCAAAACACCAACATGGCGCTGCGCTATTCCGACTACGGCTACATCCTGGAAAGTGGCCGCATCGTGATGGACGGCGAGGCCAAGGCGCTGCGCGAAAACGAAGACGTGAAAGAGTTTTACCTGGGCATGGGCGGCGGCGACCGCAAGAGCTTTCGCGACGTGAAGAGTTACAAACGACGCAAGCGCTGGTTGTCTTGAGGCCTGCTCAGTGAGTGACGAAACCGTCAACTTTGCGGCACCACGATTCAACCCAGATGAAACGTTAACGCGGTTGAAACGTGAACTGCGAGAGATGGGATTGACAGAGCGCGCGGGCACTTTTGAGCGCCGCGGTCTGGTCATCGTCAAGCTGGCCGTGGCTGGCGAACTGATCAACGCTGCCATCGTCAAACGCCCTTCTCGCGGCAGCCCTGAGTGGATCACCAGCACGCTCAGAGACAGCGCGCAAGTGCGCAGCTTCAGCGCGAACCTGAAAACCAAACTCGCCAGTTGGAGCGACCGAGATGACTGAGTACTACGACGCACTGGAAACACGCAGCACGGCAGCCCGTGACGCCGCACTTGCCGCTGCACTGCCCGCCACCGTGCGCGCGGCCCAAAGCACGCCGGCCATGGCGGCTGCACTGGCCTCGGTCAATGCGAGCAATGTCTCCACGCGCGCCGCTCTGGCCAGCTTGCCGGTGACGCGCAAGACCGAGTTGCTTGAACGCCAGAAGGCGGGCAGGTCCGGCGCAGGGACTGACGAAAAGTCTGGCGAACCGTTTAGCAAATCTACCAACGTTTCACATGACCCATTTGGTGGGTTTTCAACCATCGGTTGGCGCCATTTGCGCGGCTTGAAAGGCGCACGGCGCGTCTACCAATCACCTGGCCCGATCTACGAGCCAGAAGGCCACGGCAACGATTACTGGCGCGTCGCGCGTGCCCTGTTCGCGGCCGGGTTTCGCGCGGGCGACTTGGTTCACAACAGCTTCAGTTATCACCTCACGCCCGGCGCTTGGATCATGGAAAGTGGCGCTCAGGCCCTGGGCGTGAGCGTCTTTCCGGGCGGCGTCGGCAATACCGACATGCAGCTCGCCGCCATCGTCGACCTGCGTCCAGATGGTTACACAGGCACACCGAGCTTCTTGCGCATCGCACTCGAGCGGGCTGCAGAAACTGGCCTTGCTTTGCCGTCGCTTAAAAAAGCATTGGTCAGCGGCGAGGCTTTTCCGCCCTCGTTACGTGATTGGTTAACCGAGCGCGGCATTGCGGCCTACCAGTGTTACGCCACCGCTGATGTCGGGCTCATCGCCTATGAAACCGTTGCCCGTGAGGGCCTGGTGCTGGACGAAGGCGTGGTGGTGGAGATCGTGCGCCCAGGCACCGGCGATGTGTTGCCCGACGGCGAAGTGGGTGAAGTGCTCGTGACGGCGTTGAACCTCGATTACCCGCTCATCCGTTTTGGCACAGGGGACTTGTCTGCCGTGATGCCAGGCACTTGCACTACCGGCCGATCTAACGCGCGCATCAAAGGCTGGTTGGGTCGCGCTGACCAGACGGCCAAAGTACGCGGCATGTTTGTGCATCCCAGCCAGGTGGCCGAGGTGCTGCGTCGCCACCCCGAATTGCTGCGCGCAAGGCTGGTCGTGCAAGGTGAAATGTCGCAAGACGAAGTGAGCTTGCGCGCCGAGGCCATCTCGCGGCCCGAGGGCCTGGTTGAAGCCGTGGCGCGTAGCGTGCGCGAGCTCACCAAACTGCGCTGCGACGTGGCCCTGCTCGCACCAGGCAGTTTGCCCAATGACGGCAAAGTGATCGAGGATTTGCGCAGCTACAAGTGAGAACACAGGGCCGCTATCGTTGCGGCGCCATGGCTGGCCTCCTACGTGTTTCCCGCCGCAAAAGTGCGGAACCGCAAACCTAGCATCGCTACTCCGAACATCGCCCTTCGAGACTGTCCATGAACAAAGTTTTCGCCTTTTGCTCAGCGCTTTTCCTGACCCTCAGCGCCTACGCCGCCTACCCTGACAAGCCCATCACGATCGTGGTGCCGTTTGCGGCCGGCGGTCCCACCGACAAGGTCGCACGCGACTTTGCCGAGGTGCTGCGCAAGGGCTTGCACAACCAGACCGTGCTGATCGAAAACGTGGGTGGTGCGGGGGGCACCTTGGGTGCTGCCAAAGTGGCCAAGGCAACGCCTGACGGCTACACACTTTTGTTGCACCACATCGGCATGGCGACATCGCCCGCACTGTACCGTGTGATGCCTTACAAGACGCTGGAAGATTTTGAGTACCTTGGCCTCATCAACGAAGTCCCCATGACGCTGATTGGCCGCTCCACGCTGCCGGCCAATAACTACGCCGAGCTGGTGAAGTGGCTTGAAGCCAACAAGGGCAAGATCAACTTGGCCAACGCAGGTTTGGGCGCGGCCTCGCATTTGTGCGGCTTGCTGTTCCAGCAAAGCTTAAAGATTGACATGACCACCGTGCCGTACAAAGGCACAGCACCGGCCATGACAGACTTGCTGGGCGGGCAGGTCGATCTCATGTGCGACCAGACCAACAACACCACGCAGCAGATTGAAGGCGGCAAGGTCAAGGCTTACGCTGTGACCACGCCCAAGCGATTGACAACACCGGCTTTGGCCAAATTGCCCACGCTGGATGAGTCGGGCATGAAGGGTTTCAACGTTGCCATCTGGAACGGTTTGTACGCCCCCAAGGGCACGCCCAAAGCCGTGCTTGACACCGTCAATGCGGCCTTGCGCACAGCGCTGAAAGACCCTGAGTTCATCAAGCGGCAGGAAGCTTTGGGCGCCGTGATGGTGAGCGACGCCCGCATGAACCCGGTAGATCACAAAAAATTCGTGGAAGCCGAAATCGCCAAATGGGGCCCGGCCATCAAGGCGGCGGGGCAGTACGCGGATTGAGCTGGGCTCAGGACAACGTTTGAGATAAGTTAAACGACGCGCAACGGGATCGTCACCGGGCCGTCGTTGACAAGCGACAGCTGCATGTCGGCGCCAAATAGGCCGCTGGCCACAGTGCCCAGATGGCCGTGACGCTCGCGTGAGATGCGCAGCACAGCCTCGTAAAGCTGCTGACCCAACTCGGCCCTGGCCGCGCCCGTGAAGCTGGGCCGATTGCCACTGCGGGTGTCAGCCGCGAGCGTGAACTGCGAGACGATGAGCAACCCGCCGACCACATCGGCCACGCTGCGATTCATCTTGCCTGCCGCGTCAGCGAAGATGCGCAACTTGATGAGCTTGTCAACGAGCTTGGCCGCCTGGGCTTCGGTGTCGTCGGGCTCGGCGCAAACCAAAACGAGCAGCCCCTGCGCAATGGCGCCCACAGGTTTGGCGTCGACATGAACCGTCGCTTGCCTGACGCGCTGGATGAGAGCGATCACAGTGGGTCCCCGGTGTCATCGAAATGCGCTTCCACATTCATGGGCAGCAGTTGAATGCTGGCGCGCAGCCCCGGCACGTCGGCCATCAAGGCTTGTTCCACGGAAGTGCGCAACGCCGCAGCGCGGCCCAAGGTCCAGTTGGATGGCATGTGCATGTGCATGTCGACAAAACGACGCTGCCCCGCGCGGCGCGAGGTGATGTGGTCAAAACGAATGGCCTGATGGCGAAAGACCGCCAAGGTCTTGTCAATCTCGGCCAGCGTTTGCGGCTCGAGGGCTTGGTCCATCAGGCCTTCGCTGGAACGCCAGACCAGACGCACACCTTCGCGCAGGATGTTCAGGGCCACGGCCATGGCCAGCAATGGGTCCAGCCACAGCCAACCTGTGGCCATAACACCCAGCAATCCCAGCACCACACCGACCGAAGTCCAGACGTCGGTGATGAGGTGCCTGGCGTCGGCCTCCAGCGCCATCGACCTGAAGGCCCGCGCTTTGCGCAGCATGGCCCAAGCCAAGGCACCGTTCAGTGCCGAGCTCACGACCGCCAAAACAATGCCCCAGCCCACGGCATCGAGCGGCTGCGGGTGCATCCAGCGGTTCACTGCCGCCCAGAGGATGCCGAGTGCGGCGAACAAAATCAGCACCCCCTCGAAACCACTGGAGAAGTATTCGGCCTTGTGGTGCCCGTAGGGGTGGTCGTCATCAGGCGGACGGGCCGCGATGGTGACCATGGCCAGCGCGAACATCGCACCCGCCAGGTTGACCAGCGACTCCAACGCGTCAGAAAGCAAACTCACCGAGTCGCTCACCCACCACGCGGCAGTCTTCAAAGCAATGGTGATCACCGCGACGGTGATCGACAGTTTTAAGTAGGCACTGACTTGCATGAATCCCCCGCTGTGACGGGGATTTGTCTCACTTGAGTGTCACGCGTGCAAACTTGCGTTTGCCGACTTGCACAACAAAATTGCCCGCGGCGACTTTCAACGCTTTGTCGCTGACCACGTCACCGTTGATGCGCACACCACCCTGGTCGACCATGCGCAAACCCTCGCTGCTTGAAGGCACCAAGCCTGCTGCCTTGAGCAATGAACCAATGCCCAGCGGCGCACCGCTCACAGCGACCTCGGCCACATCATCAGGCACACCACCCTGGGAGCGGCGCTGAAAGTCCGCTTCAGCTGCATCGGCAGCGGTTTTGGAATGAAAGCGCGCAGTGATCTCTTTGGCTAACAACACCTTGGCGTCTTTGGGGTTGCGGCCGTTTTCCACTTGACGTCTCAACGAGGCAATCTCCGCCTCAGGCTTGAACGACAGCAGCGTGAAGTAGCGCCACATCAGCACGTCACTGATCGACAGCAGTTTGGCGAACATGGTGTTGGCCGACTCGGTGATACCGATGTAGTTGCCCTTGCTCTTGGACATTTTTTCCACGCCGTCCAAACCCTCTAACAACGGCATGGTCAGGATGCATTGGGGCTCCTGGTCGTACTCCTGCTGCAAGTGACGGCCCATCAGCAGGTTGAACTTTTGGTCGGTGCCGCCGAGCTCCATGTCACTCTTGAGGGCCACCGAGTCATAACCCTGCATCAAAGGGTACAAAAACTCGTGCACGCTGATCGGCGCATTGCTGGCAAAGCGCTTGGAAAAGTCATCGCGCTCCATCATGCGGGCTACCGTGTAGCGAGCGGCCAGTTGAATCATGCCGCGCGCCCCCAAGGGGTCACTCCATTCGCTGTTGTAGCGAACCTCGGCACGATCGATATCGAGTACCAGGCGGATCTGGTCGAAATAGGTTTTGGCGTTGGCTTCAATCTGCTCTTTGGTCAACGCTGGGCGCGTGCTGTTGCGCCCGGACGGGTCACCGATCATCGACGTGAAGTCGCCAATGAGCGGTATCACGGTGTGCCCCAGGTCCTGTAACTGGCGCATCTTGTTGAACACCACGGTGTGGCCCAGGTGCAGATCCGGCGCTGTGGGGTCCAAACCAAATTTGATGCGCAGCGGACGACCTGTTGCCTCGGAGCGCGCAAGCTTTTTCAGCCAATCGGCCTGGGGCAGCAGTTCTTCGCAACCGCGCAAGGACAAAGCCAGCGCCTCTTGCACTCGGTCGGTGATCGGGTGGGGCTTGTCGGACATCTTGGAACCTCGGGTTTTCGAGGGTGTTTTTGGGTGTAAATGTGCAAGAACAAGCCACCGTCGGCTGGCTATACTCGCCCTTCGCTCTGCTGGCCGCAGTTGAGTTGATCATCGCGGGGCGGTGTGCTCAACAGGCGGCGGATTCTAGTGGACGGCCCTTACCGCTTCACCGGCGGCGCCACATCACTGGCAGCCACTTCGTCCTGCCAAGTCGGCCACTCGGCAGGCTCGGCCCGTCAACCTGGACATCCGCTTTGCACTCTCGCCTGTCCCATCGTTTGTTGACTGTTCAGCGTTTTGCTACAAACCATAGGCGTGGTTTGACGGCGGCAGTTGTACTGGCCCTGGCGGGCTTTGGCATCACAGCTTTTGGTATTGCCCCTTTGGCACCCGATGCAGCCAAGCTGCCTCAGATCTGGGTTAGTCAGGACGTGCCAACCACGGGCTTGGCTGCACAGGTGGAGGCGCTGTCACGGAACGATCTGTCGCTCTGGCGCAGTGAACTTTCGCGCGGCAATGAGAGCGCTGAAAGCCTGTTTCGACGTCTGGAGATTCAAGACGCCTCAGCAGCTCAATTCATCAGCGCAGATCCGCAAGCGCGCAGGCTCCTACAAGGCCGCGGCAAGATGCTGCAAGCGCGGACGTCGGCAGATGGCGACTTGCTAGAACTGGTAGCGCGCTACCCGGCTGAAGGTGGTGAGCTGGCCAAGAGCCACTTCATGCGCTTGACCGTGATTCGTGAGCAAGGTCGATGGGTGAGCCGTATTGAAACGGCCGGCTTGACCACCCAGCCCCGCATGGCCAGCGCCACGATTCAGACCAGTTTGTTCTCGGCCACCGACGACGCGCGTTTGCCCGACGCGGTGGCTGCGCAACTGGCTGAGTTGTTTGCGACTGACATCGACTTCCACCGCGAGCTGCGCAAAGGCGACAGCTTCAGCTTGCTGTACGAGTCGCTGTGGGCCGACGGCCAGCCAGTGACCTGGGGTGAAGGTGCTGGCCGCATCCTGGCGGCGGAGTTTGTCAACAAGGGCCGAGCGCACCATGCGCTGTGGTTTGACGGCGGCAGTGCGGGCCGCAGCGGCTATTTCGCAGTCGATGGTGGCAGCAAGCGCCGACCATTTTTGGCCAGCCCAATGGAGTTTTCGCGCGTGACATCGGGTTTTGCCAACCGCTTCCATCCGATCTTGCAAACTTGGCGCCAGCACTTGGGCGTTGACTATGGTGCGCCCTCGGGAACACCCGTGCGCAGTGTGGGCGATGGCGTGGTGGACTTTGCTGGCTGGCGCAATGGCTACGGCAATGTGGTTGAAGTGCGCCACGGCAATGAGCACGGCACCTTGTACGCGCACCTCAGCGCCATGCAAGTGAAAAAAGGTGAGCGTGTAGTGCAAGGCCAGCGTATTGGCGCCGTTGGATCAACGGGCTGGAGCACCGGGCCGCATCTCCACTTTGAATTCCGCGTACGTGGACTGCACCAAGATCCGCTTCGTATCGCGAAGGCCAGTGAGCCGGTGCAAATAGATCCTGCAGCCCGTACACGTTTTACTGAGTTGGCGAAGGCTCATCAAAGCCAATTGGCACTTGCCGCACAGGCCATGTCTGGCGCGCGTATTCGGCCTGAATAGTCTGCGCATGACATGAGATCGTCTCGGCTGCGTGATGTCAGCCTAGGCGGATCCAAACAACCAGTCCGATAAACCAGTCCGATCAACGAATCGGATCAAATTGTTGGCTGACTGGACGGCACTCGGCACAGCCCATTCAATCTCAAACGGTGAACGAAGAGCCGCATCCGCAAGTGGTGGTGGCGTTCGGGTTCTTGATCACAAACTGCGCGCCTTGTAGATCTTCTTTGTAGTCGATCTCGGCACCGCCCAAGTACTGAAGGCTCATGGCGTCGATGAGAAGCGTGACGCCGTTTTTGTTCATTTGGGTATCGTCTTCATTGACGACTTCGTCGAACGTGAATCCGTATTGAAACCCAGAGCAACCACCGCCCTGAACAAACACGCGCAGCTTCAATTCCGGGTTGCCTTCCTCGTCAACGAGTTGCTTGACCTTGTCAGCCGCGCTGTCAGTGAACACCAGCGGGGGCGGCATTGCATCAGCGGGGTTGTGCAGCGGTTCAGCCATTGCGTTCATGAGGACTCCTGGAGAAAAGTAAAAATCGGGGACAACGGTGTTGAATCAGATCGCAAGGTCAATTTCAAGCATCGTTTGACGCTGCCAATTTCAATGCGGGCTTTTCGGCATTCTTCAAGGGCCTGAGTTCACCGTCGATCAAAGCGCCCTGGTGCATTTCCAGCGACTCGTAACGCACATTGCCGACGATCTTTGCCTTGGGTTGCAACTCCAACAACTCGGTGGAATGCACCGGCCCAAGCACTTCGCCATTGATGATCACATACCCGGCGGTCACCTTGCCGTGCACACGGGCATTCTCGCTGATAACGAGGATGCTGCGGCCGTCACCCGTCGCCTGCACATCGCCAAATACCTCACCATCAATTCGCAAACCGTCGCTAAAGCGCAACTCGCCACGCAAGCTCATACCTTCACCGATGAGGCCACGAATGGGGGGCTGCTTTTTCTTGGTGAACCACATGCTGCTGTCTCCGGGGCGCAGTTGAACGGCGCTCAAAGTTTGAGGGTTTGCGTCGCGCGCAGGGCACCCTGTTGGTCAGTCACACGAGCTTGCACCGTTTTTAGCACGGCTTGGGCGGGGTGGTCGATCAATCCTTCCAATCGCGTGTACTGGCGAAACTTCAAGGCTTTGGCGCCATCGGGCAGCGACTGTGACCAAGGTTTGCCCTCCAGCGTGCCGCCTATCACCAACTCAAAACGTCCTACAAATTCGCTGGCGCCTTTGGCACTTTGCATGACCAACATTTGATAGCGCAACTGCCCTGGCGTTTTGACTTGGGCTTGCAGGCCGCGCAGTTGCACGCCCTCACCCACAGCAGGAAGAAGGTTCTCGAAGAATCCCAGATCGGCTTGCATGGCCTGACGTTCAGACTCGAGTTGACGCACCTGCTGGGCCAGACGCTCCTGTGCGCTGCGCTCAGTTTTCAAGAGGCTTTCGGCCGTGTTCGCGACCGACACCGCGCGGGCACTGTCTGAACGCAACTGAACCGCCTCGGAGCGCAGCCGAACAAGCTCGTCTTTGGATTCGCGGTCAAGCCCGGCGATTTCTTTGCCGAACTCAAAAGCCCATAGCGCCAAAGCCGAAGAAAACCCCAACATCACAGCCACCAAAGCCCAGCGCAAAGGCCAAGGCAAATGACTGCGCACCATCACCCTCGGTGCACTGACCGAGAGGCGACGGCGCAGGAGTTTCCAACGCATGGATTTTGGTTACGGGCTGGGCGTGTGGCGCGAGCCTTGAACCGGCGCCAGCCGCAACGCGCGGCCAACGCAGGTTCGGGTGTCAGCGCTTGCTGAACTGTTTACGACGACGAGCGCCGTGGAAGCCAACTTTCTTGCGCTCAACTTCACGTGCGTCGCGCGTGACAAAGCCAGCACGGCTGAGGTCAGGCTTGAGCACAGCGTCGTAGTCGATCAAAGCACGTGTGATGCCGTGGCGAACGGCGCCGGCCTGGCCCGATTCACCACCACCGTGCACGTTGACCTTGATGTCAAACGACGCTTCATTGGCTGTCAGCAGCAAAGGCTGCTTGCAGATCATGATGGATGTCTGGCGACCAAAATATTCATCAATGGTTTTGCCATTGACGAGGATGACGCCGCTGCCCTTTTTGATGAAGACACGTGCCACCGATGATTTGCGACGGCCCGTGCCGTAATTCCACTGTCCGATCATGGCGTCCTCAGATTTCGAGTGGTTTGGGCTGCTGCGCGGTATGCGGGTGGCTGGCACCGGCGTAAACCTTCAGCTTCTTGATCATCGCGTAGCCAAGCGGGCCTTTGGGCAACATGCCCTTCACAGCCTTTTCGATTGCGCGGCCTGGATGACGTGCCTGCATGTCCTTGAAGGACGTGGCGGTGATGCCGCCTGGGTAGCCAGAGTGCCGATAGTAGATTTTGTCAGTGGCTTTGGCGCCTGTGACACGGATCTTGTCGGAATTGACGATGACAATGAAATCACCGGTATCGACGTGGGGCGTGTAAATGGCCTTGTGCTTGCCGCGTAAACGGAGTGCCACTTCGCTGGCAACACGTCCGAGCACCTTGTCGGTGGCGTCAATCACAAACCACTCGTGCACCACTTCGGCCGGTTTGGCGCTGAAGGTCTTCATGAGGGTCTCTAAGGTTGTGCGGGAAGGCTGGGCCACAACATGTTTTGGGCAACCAACCAACCAGCGATCACGGTCAACAAGTCACTGCGAAGTTCATTGGCAAATTCAAGGGCAACTTCACTGGCAACTCAACTACAACAAAACTCACGCATCCAACCTTCGGCGCCGCTTGTGTGGGCGGCCTCTCAGGCTTTCAGTTGTCTGGTTTGCGCCGTCTTGAACACGACACACCGCGCCTTGTGGCGGCAACTGGGGTTGCAACGACATCCCCGACCGTAACGGAGGGAGCCGCAGATTCTATACCGGAAATGCCTGGGTGCTGACCGCCTTGTGCCTGGCCGTCAGGACACAGGACGACAACTTCGGTGCGTTGAATTCCTCACTCTGGGGGGAAGCCCGGTGCCGTTTTCCATCAGCTTGAAGGATGATGCCGTTTCGCTCCTGCCACTAACATGGGCGTTGGCCAACTCCTCTGGCCGCAAATCCGTACCGTTGTTGCCCGCTTTGATGTCCTCCTCCACGCTGCCTTGGTTGCTGGCTTGTCTGGCTGTGATCGCGCTTTTCGCGGCGGCGGTGGTGTCCTGGGCGCGCCAACGCAAGCTTCAACGCAAGAACCTGCCAAAAGCCTGGGCGCTGACAGCGCGGCCAGTTTTCAATGCCGATGAGCGGCGCGTTTATCGTCAGCTGCGTGAGGCCCTGCCGCACCACATCGTTCTCTCCAAGTTGCCCTTGGTGCGGTTTTGCCAGCCGACGGACCCGCAGCAAGTGCGTTATTGGTACGAGCTGCTGGGCACCATCCATGTGGCATTTGCGGTGTGCAGTGCCAATGGCCGCGTGCTGGCGGCGATTGACTTGGAAACTGATCATGGCGGCTCCAAACGTGCCGTGCAAATAAAACACGCGGTACTTGGCGCTTGCCGCGTGCGCTATTTGCGCTGCCCAGTGGACCATCTGCCCAGCCTGCCAGAGCTACAACTTCTGGTGCCACAAGGCATGACTGCAGCGCGGGGCCCACACGCGGCGGGCGCCTGGCGCGCCAGCGGTGGCGCCGGCACACCGTCCAGCGACGCCAGCAGTCCAAGCAATGGTTCCGCCATCAATGCCACGAATGCCACCAAGCGCCGCGCCACCTTGTGGCAGGATTCCAGCTTCATTCAAGATTCGTTCTTCGCACCCGATAGCCGACTTGACCGCGCGGCCTCCGGCCAGATCAGCAGCGAGTTTGGCACCTTGCAACGCGCTGATGAGTTGCTTGACAGCCGCGTAGATTCCCTGCACCCGCCCACTCCTCCGCTGCGACACTGACGGCGGCAATGGCCGGGGCCCTCGTCGGCCCTTACCATCGGTGCGATGAATGCCCCAGCGGCCTCGCGCCAGTACGATGACCTGACGCCACAAGTGGTACTCGACGCTCTCGATGCCGTGGGCTTTCGCGGTGACGGTCGGGTCTTGCAGCTCAACTCCTATGAGAACCGAGTCTTCCAGGTGTTCTTGGAAGATGGCAATGTGGTGGTGAGCAAGTTCTACCGACCCGCGCGCTGGAGCGACGAGCAGATTCTTGAAGAGCACGCACTGGCGCTTGAACTTTTCGACGCTGAAGTGCCCGCGATCCCGCCGCTGCCCTTGCGCCTGCGCGAGCCGCCAGACACCGCCACCGCTCTGCTCGGCACGACTGCCACCTTGGCCTGCCAACGTGACGGCGGCGTGCACCGCTACGCCGTGTCCACACGCTGCGCTGGCCGCGAGCCCGAACTGGAAACGCCGGAGACTCTGCGCCAGATTGGTCGCTTCATTGGCCGCTTGCACGCTGTGGGCGAGCGTCGTCCGTTCTTGCATCGACATGTCATGCGCCCACAGGCCGATGGCCAACGAGCGCGTGACTTGCTGATAAGAGGCGGCTTTGTACCCGAGACTGTACAAAGCGCCTGGGACAGTGTTTGCCAAGTGGCGATCGGCCAAGTGCAAGCGGCATTCAACGCCGTGCCCGAATTGAACACCTTGCGTCTGCACGGTGACTGCCATCTGGGCAACGTGCTGTGGCGCGACGGAGGCCCGCATGTGGTGGACCTGGATGACGCCTGCATGGGCCCGGCAGTGCAAGACCTGTGGATGCTGGTCTCGGGCGACTGGGTGGCCATGCAGGGCCAACTCGCTTTGCTGCTAGACGGCTACGGCCAGTTCCGTGACTTTGATCGCCGCGAGCTGCGCCTCATCGAGCCGCTGCGAACACTGCGCATGATTCGCCACAGTGCCTGGCTGGCCGAACGCTGGAGCGACCCGGCATTCCCGCGCTCGTTCCCACACTTTGGTACCGAAGCCTACTGGTCGCAACAAGTGGCGCAATTGCGCGAGCAGATCTCGGCCATGACCGAGATCGCCGCGCAATAGTTCAGCTCTCTAACGTTTGACTTGATTCAAACCGAATCAAACCCCGACGAGCATGCGATTCACCCGCGCAACATAAGCTGCAGGGTCTTCCAGTTGTCCGCCCTCGGCGAGCAATGCTTGGTCAAACAAGACCTGCGCCAAATCCGCAAAGCGTTCGTCACCGGTGTCGGCTGCGTCCAAGCGCTTCACCAGCGCATGTGACGTGTTGATTTCCAAAATCGGCAGCGACTTGGGCGCACTTTGCCCGGCTTGTTTGAGCATGCGCGACAAGTGCGAGCTCATGTCACCCTCGTCCACCACGATGCAAGCGGGTGAGTCGACCAATCGTGTTGACATGCGCACATCACGCGCGCGCTCGGCCAAGGTGGTTTTCAAGCGGTCCAACAACGGCTTGAAGCTCGTGGCTGCTTCTTCGGCCTGTTTCTTCTCTTCGTCGTCTTGCAGTTTGCCCAAGTCAAACGCGCCCTTGGCCACGCTTTGCAGAGGCTTGCCATCAAATTCATAGAAGTGCGTGAGCATCCATTCGTCCACGCGGTCGGTGAGCAACAAAACCTCGATGCCCTTTTTGCGGAAGATCTCCAGCTGCGGGCTATTTTTGGCCGCCGCCGCGCTGTCAGCGGTGATGTAGAAAATGTTTTCCTGGCCCTCTTTCATGCGCTTGACGTAGTCGTCAAATGAGACGTTGGCCCCACCTGAGGCATCGCCGTTCGTTGATGCAAAGCGCAGCAATTTGGCCAGCCGCTCCTGGTTGGCCATGTCTTCGCCCATGCCCTCTTTGAGCACTGCGCCAAAGGCTTCCCAAAACTTGGCGTACTTGTCGCGCTCTGCCGCGTCTTCGCTTTCGGCCAGGGTCTCCAGCATGCTCAGCACACGCTTGGTGCTACCTTCGCGGATGGCCTTCACATCGCGGCTTTCTTGCAGCAGCTCGCGGCTGACGTTGAGCGGCAAATCGGCGCTGTCGATCACGCCTTTGACAAAACGCAGGTACACCGGCATCAACGCTTCGGCGTCGTCCATGATGAAGACGCGCTTGACATACAGCTTCACGCCACCACGCTTGTCGCGGTTCCACAGGTCAAAGGGCGCTTTGCCTGGCACATAAAGCAGCTGTGTGTACTCGGTGCGGCCTTCCACGCGGTTGTGTGTGTAGGCCAATGGCGCTTCGGAATCAAAGCTGATCTGCTTGTAGAACTCTTGGTACTGCGCGTCGGTGACCTCGCTCTTGGCGCGTGTCCACAAGGCTGCCGCCTTGTTCACCGGTTCCCACTCATCGGTGGTGACTTGCTCTTTTTTTTCTTCGTCCCATTTCTGCTTGGGCATCAGCACTGGCAGCGAGATGTGGTCGGAATATTTGCTGATCGTCGAGCGCAGCTTCCAAGCGGCCAGAAATTCTTCTTCGCCCTCGCGCAGGTGCAGCGTGACGCTGGTGCCACGCGCCGCGCGGGTGATGTTTTCGACCTCAAATTCACCCGCGCCTTCGCTGCCCCAGCGCACGCCTTGCTCGGGGGCCAAGCCGGCGCGGCGCGATTCCACCGTGATGCGATCTGCCACGATGAAGCCCGAATAGAAACCCACGCCAAACTGGCCAATGAGGTTGGCGTCTTTTTTTTGATCGCCTTCCAGCTTGGCCATGAATTCGCGTGTGCCGCTCTTGGCGATGGTGCCCAAATGCGCCACGGCTTCGTCAGCGCTCATGCCAATGCCGTTGTCGCTGATGGTGATGGTCTTCGCGGCCTCATCAAAGGCCACGCGCACTTCGAGGTTAGGGGCGTCTTCATACAACTCGGCCTTGTCGAGCGCTTCAAACCGCAGCTTGTCGCAAGCGTCAGACGCGTTGGAGACAAGCTCTCGCAAGAAGATCTCTTTGTTCGAATAAAGCGAGTGCGTGACGAGGTGCAGGATCTGCTTGACCTCGGCCTGGAAGGCCATGGTCTGCTTGTCTTTGGGCTGGGTGGTTTGGGCGGTCGTGTCCATCGGCGTGTTGTCCATGAGCTGATTTTTAGGATGCGCGCAAATTGCGCAGGCAGGGCCTGACGGTGGGGGCGACAGCGCTGCATTTCAAGGGGCGCGATTATTGCCACGCTGGCACCGAGCCGATCACTGGGCAGTGCCAGTTCTGTTGTACCCGACTCCTAGAATTGCTGTCCATGCACATTCACATCCTGGGTATTTGCGGCACTTTCATGGGCGGTTTGGCGGCTCTGGCGCGCGAAGCTGGCCACCGCGTCACGGGCTGCGACGAAGGCGTCTACCCGCCGATGAGCGACCAGTTGCGCGCCCTGGGCATTGAGCTCATTGAAGGGTTTGACGCCGCGCAGTTGGCCATGCAACCCGATCAGTTTGTCATCGGCAACGTCATCAAACGCGGCAACCCGCTGATGGAAGCCATCCTTAACAGCGGGGCGCGCTTTATCAGTGGCCCCCAGTGGCTGGCGGAGCATGTTTTGCATGGGCGGCATGTGCTGGCGGTTGCGGGCACTCACGGAAAGACAACCACCACCTCGATGCTGGCCTGGACGCTGGAGCAAGCCGGTTTGCAGCCGGGCTTTTTGGTGGGTGGTGTGCCTTTGAACTTTGGCGTTTCTGCGCGCCTGGGTGCGGGCCCGTACTTTGTCATTGAAGCCGACGAATACGACACCGCGCTTTTTGACAAGCGCAGCAAGTTTGTGCACTACAGGCCGCGTACTACCGTGCTGAACAACCTGGAACATGACCACGCCGACATCTTCCCCGACTTGGCCGCCATCGAGACGCAGTTTCACCACTTGGTGCGCGCCATGCCAACACAGGGCCGTGTGGTTGTGAACGCGGGTGACACGGCGCTGGCACGGGTGCTCAAGCGCGGCTGCTGGAGCGAGGTGCAGCGTTTCGGCACACAACAAGAGGCCTCTGACGGCACACTTTCGGCGCAGGGAGAACCTCATTCATTTAACGTTCGACGTGACAACAAAATAGTGGGCCGTGTTGAGTGGACTTTGTTGGGCGTGCACAACCAGATGAACGCGCTCGCCGCCATCGCAGCAGCTGAACACGTGGGCGTGGCCCCTGCGCGGGCTGCCGCGTCAATGGCCAGTTTTGAGAACGTTCGGCGGCGTCTGGAGCTGCGTGGTGAAGTACGCGGCGTCAAGGTCTACGATGACTTTGCGCACCACCCCACGGCGCTGCACAGCACGCTCGATGGCCTGCGCCGCAAGGTGGGCGTCGAGCGCATCTTGGCCGTGTTCGAGCCACGCTCCAACACCATGAAGCTGGGCACCATGAAGGCCCTGTTGCCCTGGGCTTTGGAGCTGGCGGACTTGAGTTTTTGTCTGCAGGGCGATTACGGCTGGAGCACCCGCGACGCGTTGGCACCGCTGGGCAACAAAGCCATCAGCGCCGACAGCGTCGACGCCCTGGTCGCCGCCATCGCACAAGCTGCACGCCCAGGGGACCACGTGGTGTGTATGAGCAACGGTGGTTTTGGCGGCATCCACGCCAAATTGCTGAGCGCGCTCGCCGCGCCCAGCATGCTGACCAGCACCCAAACCACCTGAAACGTTAACCGCGCTGCATCGTGGCGCGCAAGGCTTCGGTCAGCAGGCCCACGGCGTCTTGCAAGTGCGCCCTGTTTTCGATACTTAGGCTGGATTTGGCCGCCGCTTTGCGCAGGTCGGCCAACAACTCACTGGCGTGCCAACGGGCCAGGCTCACCGCATCGGCTGGCATGTTGGCCGCGGGGCGCGTGAGCAGGGCCTGAACGCGCTTTAAGTGTTCGCGCTGCAAGTTGCGGCGCATCGGATCGATGTCGCGACCCGTCTTGAGCTCGCTCCACACGGCGCTTTGCAGGGTCGTGAAGACCTCTGAAACACTGATTGCGCCTTTGCGCTCGGCCTCATTGAGGTACTCAGGCAAACGCAGCAGACGCTGCGCTGTGCCAGCACCCATCAAACGGTCGAGTACGGGCGTTTGTAATTGCAGCACCGAGAGCGCCACGTTCACCGGCGCGGCGCGCTGCCACTCAATGTGGTCTGGCCCCATGCTGGCCAGCAGTGCGGGTGAAAAGCGAAAGCTGTCGACGCTGAAGATGTTCTCGTTCAAGTAACGCAGCGCTTGGCGCTGTTTGGCCGGGTCCACGGGCTTAAAACTAGCCCGCGTGCTGGTGCCAGGCAAGTCGTGGTTGGTGTGCATGCCACCAACGTACTTGGCAGCAATCTCGGGCAAACGGGCAATCTGCCTGAAGGACGACGCCAGGCTGCGCCGCGTGCGCAGCGGATCATCACCGGCCTTGGGAGAACGCTCTTGCAGGCGTTGCCACAGCTCTTTGGACAAGCTCAGTTGGCGCTTGACCCAGTCCAGCGGGTCATCGCCCATGTCGAAATGGTTGATGTAGGGGTCCAGCCCCTCATTGCCCGGCCACGGTCCACCGGCGTCACCGTCGTCACCAAAAGCCAAGGCGGGGTCGGTGCTGCCACGCTGTGCAATGGCCGCAAGTTCCAGCTTTTCATTCGCTGGGTCCACGGGCTTGTAGGCGTATTCGATGGCCCAGTAATCGTAG
>JAYVRO010000358.1:0-17334 GCA_043776165.1 Rubrivivax sp.
GGCGCATGGCGCGGCGCGGCGCAAATTGAGTCTTGCGCGCACCCCGACTGACGAGGCCGACATGAAGGCCCACGCCACCTACGGCGGGCCGACGTGGCGGCCAGCAGCGGCCACGCCCACAGGTCCAGCTGCGCTGGTGCACCAACACTTCGGCCCGGTGCTGGTGTCGTGTGAACGCGGTGTTCTGCGCCCCCTGCCCGATGCCGTGTGGGCCTATGGCGACATACACAAAGTACGCCACGCACTGCCATTGCCCACGGTGCCGCGCAAAGAAGTCATGGACGAGCTGCTGGCTGCCGTGCAGGACGGACAAGCGCCACCTCATAACGGCCACTGGGCGCGCGCTACGTTGGAGATTTGCTTGGCGCTGCGTCAGTCGTCGGAAGAAGGCCGCGACGTGGCGCTGCACCACCAACGCATGCCCTGAGGTTTGACATCTGCGCCGGGTGTAAATCCTTGAACATGCGCCAGGCGCTTCGCTGAGCAACACCCCCCTTCGGGTGCCCCCTTCTGGCCGATGGCGCGCCGCCTCATTGGCCAGCACCATGGCGGCCTTCAGCGCACTGTCGCGTTGCTCCAGGGAACTGCCATGCCGCTCACGCGCCGCCAACTCTTGCTCGCCTGCTCAAGCCTGGCCTGGCCCTTGCAGCCGGTGCGCGCGGCTCAAGCAGCGCGCGCAGCGCCGCTCTTGGCCAGGGTCTACGAGCCGCACATCGACCCCGCACCCTATTTGGTGAGTGAAAAGTACGACGGCGTGCGCGGCTTGTGGGACGGCCACACCTTGCGTTTTCGCAGTGGCCGTGTGGTCCCTGCGCCAGCCTGGTTCACGGCGCGCTTGCCGCGTGAGGCGCTTGACGGTGAACTGTGGCTTGGTCGTCAGCGTTTTGACGAGCTCTCGGCCATCGTGCGCACACAAACGCCCGACGACGCGGCGTGGCGACAGGTGCGCTACATGGTGTTTGAAGCGCCCGGCGCGGACCCTTTTGACAACGCATCCAGCATCTTTGCGCAACGCACGCAGCACATCGCCGATTTGGCACGCCGTCTGAATTGGCCGCAATTGCTGGCCACGCCACAAGAGCGTGTGAGCGGCCCCGCGCAGTTGATGCAGCGTCTGGCACAAACCGTCAGCCAAGGCGGCGAAGGCTTGATGCTGCACCTCGCGTCGGCACCCACTACGGCGGGCCGCAGCGATGTGTTGCTCAAACTCAAACCCCAGCTCGACGCCGAAGCCACGGTGCTGGCGCATCAAGCCGGTCGGGGCAGATACGCAGGTCAGCTCGGCGCGCTGCAAGTGCGCGGCGCCGATGGCCAACGTTTCATGTTGGGCAGTGGCTTGAGCGATGAACAACGCCAATCGCCCCCTGCGGTGGGCACCGTGGTGACCTACCGCTACCGCGACCTCACGCCCAGTGGCTTGCCGCGTTTTGCGACGTTTTTGAGGGTTCATCACGCGCTGTAGTGCGGTGCCGTAGCGGCGGCTTCAGCGCTAGTTCAGCGCTGATTCAGCGCCGCCGCAAGGCGTCCCAGCTGAACACCAAGAGACCCGCCCAGATGAAGACAAAACCAAGCAGGCGCTGGGTGTCAAAGGGCTCATGAAAAACCCACACGCCCAAAGCAAATTGCAAGGTCGGCGAGATGTATTGCATGAGGCCGATGTTGGCCAAAGGCAAGCGCCGTGCGGCGGATGCAAAGAGCCACAGCGGCAAGGCGGTGAGGGGCCCGCACAGCAGCAAAAGCGTGATCACGGTGCCGTCATATGGCGGCGCGCTGACGCCGTGTGTGCTGCTCAGCCAAATCAGGCAAGGCAGCGCCAGGGGCAAGAGCAACAAGGTCTCGGCCGTCAAGCCTTCGAGCGCGCCCAACGCGGCGGTTTTGCGCACCAGGCCGTACACACCAAAGGCCACCGCCAAGGTCAGTGCAATCCACGGCAAGCCACCGGCCGTCCAGGTCAGCCAGGCCACGCCACAAGCGGCCAGCGCCACGGCCAGCCACTGCGCGCGGCTCAAACGTTCGTGCAGCACCAGCACGCCCAGACTCACGTTCACCAGCGGGTTGATGAAGTAACCCAGGCTCGATTGCAAGACCTGCCCGCTTTGCACGGCGTAGATGTAGACCAGCCAGTTGGCGGCAATCATGGCGGCGCTGGTGGCATACACCGCGATCTGGCGCGGCTGACGCAACAGGGGCGCGAGCCATGCCCAGCGGCGCAAGATCGTCAACACCAGCACCATCGTGACCAAAGACCAAACGGCGCGGTGCAACACCACTTCCAGGGGCGGCACCGCAGCCAGCAGCGCAAAGTACAGCGGGAAGAGACCCCAGATGACGAAGGTCAAGGTGGCTTGCAAGGTGCCGAGTTTGTCGGGCGGCGATATGGTGCTGGTCAAGGGCGGCAGGGGCGAAGGACGCAAGCTGCGTCGGGCTGGCATTGTCGGCGCCGCGCGTGCGCGTTAGTGACGCGCGTTAATGACGCGGGTTCGTGACGCAAGTGCGTGGCGCAAATTCATGGTGAAAATGCGCGCGCCGCCGTGTCGGCCAACCCAATGGAGCTCCCAATGATCGACCCCCAGGCCGCCGCCCTGTTGCAAATGATGGCCGACCGCGGCGTGCCGCCGGTGCACACACTTGAGCCCGTCGACGCGCGGCGCTTTTACGTCGAACGCCGGTCTTTTACCCAGCCCGAACCGCCCCCCATAGGCGTGGTGCAAGACATCGCCGTGCCGGGGCCTGCGGGCAAGTTGCAGTGCCGCTTGTACAAGCCGCAAAACGCTGCCGCGAAGTTGCCCGTGTTGGTCTTCTTCCACGGCGGTGGTTGGGTGATTGGGGACCTGGACACGCACGATGTGCTGTGTCGCCAACTGGTGGCTGGTGCGATCTGCGCTGTGCTGGCGGTGGACTACCGCATGGGGCCCGAGCATCGCTTTCCGGGCGCTGTGGACGACTGTTTGGCGGTCACGCAGTGGGTGCAAGCGCAGGGCGCCTCGCTGGGCCTGGACGGCACACGCATGGCCGTCGGCGGCGACAGTGCGGGCGGCAATCTGGCCGCTGTGGTGGCGCTGTGTCTGCGCGACGCAAAAGCGCCGGCGCCGTTGCTGCAACTGCTCATCTACCCCGCCACGGACATGCGCCAAGTGGCGCCCTCGCACACCACCAATGCCCAGGGCTACATGCTCACGCGCGACAGCATCGAATACTTTCGCAAGCACTACACGCCCGACCCCGCGAGCTGGAGCGACTGGCGCGCCTCACCCCTGTTGGCGCCCAACCTCACAGGTCTGCCACGCGCCCTGGTCATCACCGCAGGCTTTGATCCGTTGCGCGACGAGGGCCTGCAATACGCCGACGCGCTGAGTGCCGCTGGCAACACGGTGCAGTACGTCTGCTTTGAGCGTCAGATCCACGGTTTCATCACCATGAGCCGGGTGCTGGACGAAGCCCACGCCGCCGTGGGCTTGTGTACGGATGCACTGCGCAAAGTATTTGCGTCATCTCGAAGATTGGGGCGGACAAGCGCTTAGTTTGCAGCGCGCTTCAAATCACGAAATGCAGCAAAGAGCCACGAGCGCATGCCGATCACCAGCGTGTAGGCCTGCTTCTTGTCGGGAGGCAGTTTCTGGTCAGCCAGATGCTGCTGCGCAAAGTCTTGTGCCACACGCTGCAAACGTTCCACAAAAATGCCGGCCAGCGAGCGACCAATCTGGCCATGCACGAGCATCAGCGTTTCACCCTCGCCATCAAAGCCACCGCCGAAATAGTCGCCCACCACGTGCTGGCGAAAGTAGGCCATGACCGGGCCAGCGGCGCGCCAGCGAAAAGTTTTATCCACGCGCAGGCGATAGCGGTTCATGGGGCGCAGCTCGATGATGCCGATCTTGTCCAAGGTGGTCATGTAACGCACGGCCTCGGCGTCACCCAGCGCGTAGGTGGTCACGATCTGCTCAAAGGTCCACTGGCTCATGGCGCAGATGGCCACCAGGAGCAGCTTGCGGTCAGTCACCACGGCGCGCTCTTGCTCCAACGTGAGTTCTTGGCGCAGCGGCTGTGCGCGCACCACTTGCTGGGCGATGTCGGCAAAGCTCATCTTCAGCACGGCCAGCACAGCGCCGATGCGTGAGAGCGGCATGTCGCCTTTGGCGAACATGCGCTTCACACTCGATTCGGCCATGCCCAACTCTGGCGCCAAGGCGGCGTAAGTGATTCCCGCGTGGCGCAACTCGGCCTTGATTGCGGTGACGAGGTCTTGCGTGGTGCTCATGGTGTGCGCTTCGGGCCAGGGGCAAAAGTAGCTTCAAACGATACCAGCGTAAGCAACTGGTGTTACTTTGCCTAGGGCGCTTGATACCGAAGGGCGGGTTGACGAAGATCGCACCGTGTTTAACTTTTGAGTCCACGCCATGACTTCTCAGCACAACGCCCCCTTCGCCATCCGCCACGACACCCGCGCTTGGCGCGTGCAGGTGTGGGTCTCTTTCGGCGCGGCAGCCGCCCTGTGCGCCACCGGACTGACCTGGTTGCCCGGGCACGACATTGACCGCGCCTTCATGGTCATGGGCTACTTGTTTTGCTTGAGCAGCGCCTTTGCGCTGGCCAAGGGTTAACAAAACACATGACTCAAGCCGTGCTTCAACCCGTGCTGCAAACCATCATTCAACCCCCGCCCCATCTGAATGCCAACACCATGAACATCACTTTCAATCTGCGGCTTTCTCGTCTTGCCTTGGCCGTCGCACTGGCAGCAGCAGGGGCCCTGCCCGGCGCCCCGGCGCTGGCGCATGGCCCATCCACCGGGTCTGACTTGAGTGCGGCGTCGATGCTGCCCATCGCGGTGTCTGTGATGGCGCCGGTGGCGCTGATCTCGGCTGGCGCTGCGCTCACCGTGGTGGCGGTGGAAGGCGCGTCAGCGGGCACCGTGTGGGTGCTGGAGCGGGCGTCTGACGGTGTGCGCGCCAGCGTCACACTGAGCGCTGAAGCCGCGCGGGGCTTGTCAGTGGCCGTGGGCACTGTGGTGGTGGTCAGCGCTGTGACGGCAGGCTGGGTGCTCAGCGCGGCAGGGCAGGCCGTGGCCTTCATCCCCAACGAGTTGGGCAAGGCGCTCTTGCACAACGAGAGGATCACACGATGATCGGCCCACTTTGGCGGCGCGCTGCCGCAGCGGCGCTGTTGTTTGCTGCCCTGTGCACGGGCAGTGGCCACGCGTTTGCGGGTCGCTCATGTGAAACGGTAGCGCCTGCGGCACGCAGCGTGCAGCGCGGTCTGGAGTTGGCGGTGAACACCGCCCGCACACTCGACGCCAGCGGCGCGCAGGTGGTGGCGCTTGGCCGCGCCGGGCAAGACTTGTCCAAGTACGGACTGCGTTGGTCGCACTTCGGCTGGGCTTACAAGGCGCCCGCCAGCGACGACCCCCAGCGCATGGTCTGGCGTGTGGTGCACAAGCTCAACCAATGCGGCAGCGCCACGGCGCAGGTGTATCGCCAAGGCTTGGCTGAATTTTTTCTCGACGATCCCTTCGAGTACCGCGCCACTTTTGTGGTGCCCACGCCCGACCTGCAAGCGCGTTTGTTGCCCCTGCTGCAAGACAACCAACGCGCCGCCACCTTGCACACCGAGGCCTACAACATGCTGGCCTACCCCTGGGCACAGCTTTATCAGCAGTCCAACCAATGGGCGCTGGAAACATTGGCTCTGGTGGCGGACGACAGCAGCACCTCGCGGGAGCGCGCTCAGGCCTGGCTGCGGTGGAAGGGCTACGAGCCGACGCAGTTGCGCATCACGGCTTTTACGCGCTTGGGTGCACGTTTGACGGCGGCCAACATCGCTTTCGACGATCATCCCAACAGTCAGCGCTTTGCAGATCGCATCGATACGGTGACGGTAGATTCGGTATTCGTGTGGCTAAAGCGTGCTGGTTTGGCCACGGCCCCACAGGAGATTCGCTGAGCATGAAACCCGCACCGCACATGAACCGCCGAAAAGCCTTGTGCTGTTGTGCAGCCTTGGCCTCGGGGCTGTTCAGCAGTTTGACCTCGCCTGCGGCGGAGGCGGCTGCTGACGCCAACCATGGTGAAGGCACTGCCAGCTGGCGCAACCCTTGTCGCAGCACCTTGCCCGCCGATTTGGCCCGTCACGACATCGTTTTGTCGGCCTTCGCGGGCATCGACGCCACCCAGCTGCTGGACGCGCACGCCCACTTGCTGGGCACCGGCGACAGCGGCTCGGGTTGCAGCATTCACCCCAGCATGAACCAGTGGTGGCACCCGGTGGAAGTGCTGCGTCGTAAAACCATCTTGAACGCCGCTTGCACTGATGAGACCGCGCCCTCGGTGGACAGGCTCTACGTCGACAGACTGCGCAGCTTGACGAATGACTTTCCGTCCGGCGCACGCTGGTGGCTCTACGCTTTTGACCACGCTTGCGACAACACGGGCCGTGAGCACAAAGACTGGAGCACGTTTCATGTGCCTGACGCCTATGCCAACCAGATGGCCACACAACACGCGGCGCAGTTCGATTGGGTGGCCTCGATCCACCCCTACCGTGAAGACGCACTACAACGTTTGAAGTTAGCCATTGAAGGCAAAGTGCGGGCCATCAAGTGGCTGCCCAGCGCCATGAACATCAACCCGGCCGACCCGCGCTGTGCGGGTTTTTATGACGTGCTGGCCAAAGCGCAGATACCGCTGGTGGTGCACTGCGGTGAAGAGAAAGCCGTGCCCGGCGCTGGCCGCGATGCGTATGGCAACCCCCTGCTGTTGCGCGGCGCTTTGGCCCGCGGTGTGCGGGTCATCGTGGCGCATGCGGCGTCACTGGGTGAAGCCCTTGACATCGACAAAACATCGCAGTCCACGGTGCATGCTTTTGATCTCTTCGCGCGGCTGATGGACGAGCCCGCCAACGCCCCGTTTTTGATGGCTGACATCTCAGCCGTCTATGCGCGCAACCGCCGCCCCGAGGTCTGGCGCAAGGTGCTGACGAGCCCGGCTTGGCACCCTCGGTTGTTGCACGGTTCAGATTACCCACTGCCCGGTGTATTGCCGCTTTATGTGCCGCAAAAACTGGTTGATGCGAGGTTGCTCGATAGCCAAGACGTGGCGCCTCTGCTGCGCCTGCGCGAATACAACGCGCTACTCTTTGACTTTGTGCTGAAACGCCGTTTGCGCCTGGGCACAGGTGCTACAGCCCAGCGACTGCCTGCCAGCATCTTTGAAGGCCACGCATTGCGCGTGGCCTTGCCTGCAACCGCGCCCGCGCCGTCGCCAACGCGCCCCACTTGAGGTCTGCCGTGAACACATCCCCGACAACGACGTCGACGCAGCGCGGCGACGCACAGGCACCCGCTCCCGCCCACGCCAACCAATTTGCGCTGCTGCGCCAGCGCCGCTTTGCGCCCTTCTTCTTGGTGCAGTTTTTGGGCGCAGGCAACGACAACTTGTTCAAGTTCGCCTTCACCGTGCTCATCACCTACCAAATCCAGGTGAGCTGGCTGCCCGCCAGCACGGCGGGCTTGGTGATTGGTGCACTCTTCATCCTGCCGTTTTTGCTCTTCTCGGCCACCAGCGGGCAGCTCGCCGACAAATACGACAAGGCGGTGCTGATTCGCTTCGTGAAGAGCCTGGAAATTGCCATCATGCTGCTTGCCGGTTGGGGCTTCATGCAACACCACGTGCCCGTGCTCTTGTTCTGCGTTTTTTTGATGGGCCTGCACAGCACACTTTTTGGCCCCGTGAAGTTTGCCTACCTGCCCCAGCACCTGGGCGAGCATGAACTGACGGGTGGCAACGGCATGGTCGAGATGGGCACGTTTGTGGCCATCTTGCTGGGCAATGTGGCCGGCGGTTTACTCATCGCCAACCCCGGCACCGGCGCGCGTGACGTGGCCTGGGCTTGTGCCGTGGTGGCCGTGCTCGGGCGTGTATTGGCACAGGCGGTGCCTGCGTCACCCGCCACCGACGCCCGGCTCGTCATCAACTGGAACCCCTTCACCGAGACCTGGCGCAATCTGCGCTTGGCGCGCGACAACATCGTGGTCTTTCGCTCGCTCTTGGGCATCTCGTGGATGTGGTTTTTTGGTGCCGTGTTCTTGGCGCAATTCCCCTCTTTTGCGCGTGACGTGCTGCATGGCAATGAGCAAGTGGCGTCGCTCTTGCTGGTGGTGTTTTCCATCGGCATTGGCGTGGGTGCGCTGTTGTGCGAGATGCTGAGTCGGCGCCATGTCGAAATTGGTCTGGTGCCCCTGGGCGCTATCGGCATGAGCGTGTTTGCCATCGATCTGTACTTTGCGTCACGTGGATTGTTAGGCGCCGTGCCGGCATCTGGCCAGTACACGCTGGCGGGCTTTTTGACACACAGCGCGCACTGGCGTGTGATGGCCGATTTGGCCTTGCTCTCGCTCTTTGCGGGCATTTACAGCGTGCCCATGTATGCGCTCATCCAGATGCGCTCGTTGCCCACGCACCGCGCCCGCATCATTGCGGCCAACAACATCTTGAACGCGCTCTTCATGATCGTCAGCTCAGTCGGCGTGGGCTTGGCGCTGAGCCTGAGTTTCAGCATCCCGCAGGTGTTCTTGATCGTGGGCTTGCTGAACGCCGTGGTGGCGCTGTACATCTTCTTGTTGGTGCCTGAGTATTTGCTGCGCTTTTTGGCCTTTGTGCTCACACGCTGCATCTACCGTTTCAAGGTGCGCGGCGAGGAGCACATCCCCACGCAGGGCGCGGCCATCCTGGTGTGCAACCACGTGAGCTTTGTAGACGCCGTGCTCTTGATGGCCGCCAGCCCCCGGCCCATCCGTTTCATCATGGATCACCGCATCTTTGCCACGCCGGTGCTGGGCACGCTGTTCCGTTTGGCCAAGGCCATCCCCATCGCGCCGCAGCGCGAAGACCCGGCCACCTACGAAGCCGCTTTTGCACAAGCGCGCCAGGTGCTAGTTGAAGGTGACTTGCTGTGCATCTTCCCTGAGGGCGGCATCACGGTCGATGGTGAGTTGGGTGAGTTCAAAGCCGGTGTCATGAAGCTTTTGGCCACGCACGCCGTGCCCGTGGTGCCACTGGCGCTGCAAAACCTCTGGGGCTCGTACTTCTCACGCGCGGGCGGTGCGGCCATGACGCGGCCCTTCAGGCGCGGTCTGTTCAGCGCGGTGACCTTGGTGGCTGGGCCCGCGCTGGCACCAATCGATGTCACGCCTGGCGCATTGCGCGAACGTGTTGCACATTTGTTGGCAAACACCTGAGTTGTGGCTCAAGCGGCGCGTGAATGCGCCGATAAGCCAGGTGAGGACACACGGCATGGGGCGGTAAAGCCGCTGGGAAGGCCAGCCTGTGCGACCCGCCGGTTCCCTGGTCGCCCCACCCCCACCCGCCCCACCCCGCCATGAGATACCCCGAACCCAAAGAGCAAACCATTCCCTTGTTGCGCTTGGTACTGGCGCAAATGGGCCAGCATGACGCGGCCTTCAACCCCGTCACCTTTGCCGTTTTTTACGAGCATGTGGCCGCCACCAACCCGCGCTTGAGCACCGCTCTTGAAGCGGCACAAAAAACCACAGCGCGGCTGAGCGACGTGGTGATGCGCCAGCTCCACAGCCAGCACATTACCGAAACCGACAGCGCCGAGGCCGAGCGCGTCCGCGCCAACATGCGCCAGGTGATGACGAGCATTGCCGAGAGTGCGGCGCACACAGGTACTGCGGCGGGCAACTTTGGCGCCACGCTGGACGATTTGAGCGGCGCCCTGGCCAATACCGGTGGCACGGCCCTGGCGGCGCAACTCGACGCCACCCGCGCCAGCACCCAGGCCATGCGCAGCTCGGTGCAAGCGCTGCAAGAACAAGTCACCAAGAGCCAGCGCGAGGTGGAGCAACTGCGCTCAGACCTGTCACGCACGCGCCAAGAAGCCACCCTGTGCCCGCTCACCAAAGTGCTCAACCGTCGAGGTTTTGACGACCAACTGAGCCACATGCTGAGCGCGCCACCACCCAAGGGCGCTACGCACTGCCTGGTGATGCTCGACATCGACCACTTCAAGCGCGTGAACGACACCCACGGCCACGTGGTGGGCGACCGTGTTATTGCGGGCATGGGCGAGGTGTTGCGCAGCGTGCCTACCGAACCAGGCATGGCCTGCGCTCGTTATGGCGGTGAAGAGTTCGCCATCTTGCTGCCCAGCACCACGCTGAACAAAGCCGTGCAAGTGGCCGAAGCCGTGCGCAACCGCACCCGCGCCATGAAGCTGCGCAACCGTGGCACACAAGAGGTGCTGGTGAACGTCACCGTCTCAGCCGGTGTCGCCGCCTGGCACCCGGGGGACGACGCCGCGTCGCTGGTGTCTTGCGCTGACGCGGCGCTGTACCGCTCCAAAGAAGGTGGGCGCGACAGGGTCACGGCGGCATGACGGCAGCCAAACACGGGTCCGCAAATAGAGTCCATCCGTCACGATAAAAATTCTACGATAGCCTTGAAATAAGGCCTTGCGCAGACAACTGTATAAACGTACAGTTATTTTGTGGACGCATTTCCCTCCCTCTTTTCTGCATCAGCTCCAGGCCTCTTTGACGCGCCTTCGGGGCCGCCCTCGTCCGGGGTTGCGGCAGGGCCATTGCGCGCACCTTCGCTGACAACTTCACCGGCATCTTTGCAAGTCACAGCCACCTTGCAAGATCTTCACCCCGCCCTGTGGCGCGCACATCAACTGGGCCACCAACGTGTGGCCACTTGGCCCAGTGGGCATGCCGCGCTGGACGCCGAGCTGCCCGGCGCAGGCTGGCCAGCGCAGGCGCTGACTGAGCTGCTGCTGCCCCACCCCGGTGTGGGCGAGGTGCGCTTGCTCGCCCCCGTGCTGGCCCGGGTGCAAGCACAGCAACGCTGCGTCATGCTCTTGGACCCCCCGGCCTCACTGTGCGCCTGGGCCTGGGCTGGGCTGGGCCTGAGTACGCGGCAATTGGTGGTGGTGCAGGGGGCCTTGAAGGAGGCGATCTACAACAACCCGCACAACAACCCACGCAGCGCCTCACGCAACATCCCACACGACACCACCCACAACACCTTGTGGGCGCTGGAGCACGCCCTCAAAAGCGGCCTTGTGGGCGCCCTGCTGGCCTGGCTGCCCCAGTGGCTGCCACCCGACGCGCTGCGCCGCCTGCAACTGGCCGCACAAGCGCACGACGGCCCGGCCTTTTTGCTGCGCCACAGCGCGGCGCGCGCTCAACCCAGCCCCGCACCGCTGCGTTTGTTGCTGGTGCCGGGCGAGCCCGACACGCTGCGCATCACCTTGCTCAAACGCCGTGGCCCGCTGCTCTTGCAGTCCATCAGCGTGGCCCTCGCCCCCGTGCTCTCGGCACCCGCGCTGGCGCGGGCCTTGCGCGTGGCGCCCTTGTCAGGCGTCACGGCTGGTGATGTCGCCGACGCCTTGGTTCAGGCCACGGGTACGGCCTGAGATGCCTGCCTTGTTGGGCCTCTTGCATCCCTTGCATCCCTCCATCACGCCGTATGTTGTGGCTTGCCATCCACCTGCCGCTGCTGTCGCTGGAAGCTTTCAGTGCCACGCTGACGCCCCCGCCTGAGGCCAGCAGCGGCACCGCGGCCACGGCCACACTCACCACACCGGTGGCCCTGGTGGCCGAACACCACATCACCGCCGTCAACGCCGAAGCTGCGGCTTGTGGCGTGCGCGTGGGCTTCAAACGCGCCACGGCATTGGCGCTGGCAAGTGACCTGGTGCTCGGTCAGGCCAACGAATCACGTGACGCACAAGCCGTTTTGGCCGTAGCGCACGCGGCGCTGGCCTTCACGCCCAACGTCACGCTCGACGACAGTGGCAACAGCGGCGGCGGCACGCACACCGTGCTGCTGGAAGTGCAAGCCAGCCTGCGCTACTTTGGTGGCCCGGCAAAGCTGCTGCGCCAACTCGTTGCATCGCTGGCACCGCTGGGCCATCAATTGCAGTTGGCCAGCGCGCCCACGGCCCTGGGCGCGGCGCTGCTGGCGCGCTGGAAAAGCGGGCTGCTGCAAGGCCCGCACAGCAGCCAATTGCCTGCGCTGCAAGCTTTGCTCGACACCGCCCCCGTGTGGCTGCTGGGCCCCGGGCGCGAGCATTGGGCCGCACTGCAAGGCATGGGCTTGCATACTTTGTCGGACCTGCGCCACTTGCCGCGCACGGGCTTGGCGCGGCGCTTTGGTGAGGGTTTGCTTGACGAGCTTGATCGCGCTTTGGGCCTGCGCCCTGACCCGCGCCAAAACATCGAGTTGCCCAGCCGTTTTGCCGCCCAGCTGGAGCTTTTTTCGCGTGCCGACACCACCGCCCAAGTGCTGCACGGCGCCACGCTCTTGCTGGCGCAACTGCTGGTCTGGGTGCAGGCCCAGCGGGCGCGTGTGATGGCCTTTACCCTGGTCATGCGCCACGAGCCCGAGCGTGGCAAAACCACCGTGGCCGCCACCGATCTGCGCATCGAATTGGCTCAGCCCAGTGCCGATGGCACGCACTTGCAAATGCTGCTGCGCGAGCGCCTGGCGCGCCTGGTGTTGGCCGCGCCCACGCTGGAGCTGCGTTTGCACTGCCAGCACATTGCGCGCAGCGAAGCGCCCAATGGCGAACTCTTCCCCAGCCGTCAAAGCGAGAGCGAAGGCCTCGCCCGGCTCATCGAGCGGCTGCGCGCGCGGCTGGGGCCTGCGCAAGTGCATGGCCTGGTGGCGCGGCAAGACCATCGGCCAGAGCGGGCCACAGAAAAGGCCGATCTCGACCTTCGCCCTGCGGGCCACGCCCAGGGCACAACAGCGCCAACCAACGACATGACTCAGCCGTGGCTGACCGGCATCAACACCCCTCTGCCCCATCACCGCCCCGTGTGGTTGTTGCCCGCGCCCACACCGCTGGCCGACAAAGGCTCACTGCCCTGGCTCGACGGCCACGCACTGCACTTGCTCGCGGGCCCCGAGCGCATTGAATCCGGCTGGTGGGAAGGCGGCAGCGCCCTGGCCACCCGCGACTACTTCATTGCCCAAGCCCATGACGGCGCCCTGGTGTGGGTCTACCGCGCAAGGCTGCCGCAAAACGACCCCGCGCTGCCCGCGGCGGGCTGGTTTTTGCAAGGACGCTTTGGGTGACCAAGCGTGCCAAAAAGCTTCACGCCAAGACCAAAAACCCGGCGCGTAGAATTTGCCACCGGGCCCAAATTTTGGCGCTCGGCTGGGTCTGCACAACAGACTACCGGGTTTCCAAGTCAAGCGCTCCCACCCTGTTTTCTGGAGCCTGAGCATGGAAATTTTTGACTACGACAACGTCTTGCTGCTGCCGCGCAAATGCCGCGTTGACAGCCGCAGCGAGTGTGACGCCAGCGTGGAGTTCGGCGGTCGGCGCTTCACCTTGCCGGTGGTGCCCGCCAACATGAAGACGGTGATCGACGAGACCACCAGCCAGTTTCTGGCCAGCACCGGGCACTTCTACGTCATGCACCGGTTTGATCTGGACGCCGTGGCCTATGCCCAGCGCATGCGCGACATGGGCCTCTTTGTGTCCCTCAGCGCAGGCGTCAAACCAGCCGACCACGCCATGATTGACCGTCTGGCCACTGACGGCGTGGGCGCCGACTACATCACCATCGACATCGCGCACGGCCACGCCGACAGCGTGCGCCACACCATCGAGCACATCAAAAAACGGCTGCCCGAGACCTTTGTCATCGCCGGCAACGTGGCCACGCCCGAGGCTGTGATTGACCTGGAAAACTGGGGCGCCGACGCCACCAAGGTCGGCGTGGGCCCGGGCAAGGTCTGCATCACCAAGCTCAAAACCGGTTTTGGCACCGGCGGCTGGCAGCTCAGCGCGCTGAAGTGGTGCGCCCGCGTGGCCAGCAAACCCATCGTCGCCGACGGCGGCATTCGCCACCACGGTGACATTGCCAAAAGCGTGCGCTTTGGCGCTGCCATGGTGATGATCGGCTCGCTCTTTGCCGGACACGAAGAAAGCCCGGGCGCCACGGTCGAAGTCGATGGCGTGCGCTACAAGGAGTACTACGGCTCGGCAAGTGACTTCAACAAAGGCGAATACAAACACGTCGAAGGCAAGCGCATCCTGGAGCCCATCAAAGGCCATCTCGCCGACACACTGCGCGAGATGCGCGAAGACCTGCAAAGCTCCATCAGCTATGGCGGCGGGCGTGTGCTTTCAGACTTGCGTAAGGTCAATTATGTAATTTTGGGCGGCGAAAACGCGGGTGAACATTTGTTGATGTGAGGGGCAGCCGAGTGAGCGGCCTCTCGTCAAAAGTTAACGCCCCACCATCCCCTGGCGCTCGCCGGGGTCTAGCTCCGAGGTCGTTGATCGCAAGCGCGCGCTCAAGGTCCGCCGCTCCGTGGGCACCGCAGCGGCAGAGCCTGCCACGCAAGTGCCGCCCACGGCCACTGCGCGTGCCGCGACCATGAGGTTGTCCGCCTGTGAGCCCAAGGCTTGAATGGGGTTGTCTAGCGCAGCACACTGGGCTGTGATGCCGTTGAAGTAGCGGCCCTGGCCCAATGCGTTGACGGACTCAAAATTCACCACGCTGAACGTTGTGCCGCAGTGGGCTTGCGGCAAAAAGCCCACTGGCTTTCCGCAGCTGGTGGCGCCCACCGTGACCACGTCAATGCCCACACCGCGCAGGCCGTTGACCACCAGTTCACTGGCCGAGCAGGTGCGCGAACCCATCAACACAAAAACGCGGCGCAGGTTGAGCGCTGGGCCAGGCGAGCTGAAGGCCACCTGGCTGTTGTTGCTGGCGCCGCGCTTGTCGTTGAAGACCAGTGACGTGAAGATGCGCCCTTCACCCACGCTGCCCGCGATGTAGCTGGCCAAATTGCCCGCCACCGAGACGAAACCACCTCCGTTGTAGCGCAGGTCCAGCACCAGTTCACTGACCCCTGCACCACGAAATTGGCCAAAGGCGGCCGCCAAACCCGGTGCGGTCTGGCTGACCATGTCCTTGACGAACAAATAGCCCATCGTTTTGCCATTCGCCAAGGTGACAACGTTAGCGCCAGAAACGGGCGCCAGCGGGTAATTCGACGCCGTGAGGGTGACGCTGCGCTCGCTCGGTGCACCCCCCGCAGCGCTGCGCAAACGCAGCGCCAAGGTGTCGCCAGGCTGGCTGGGCGTGAACGCCGAGAAGTCACTGGCACGGAGGATGTCGGCCGTGCTGCGGCCATTCGCCGAAAGGATCTCGTCGCCCCGCTGCACGCCGCGTAGAGCAGCATCAGACGAGGCCTCGACATAACGCACGTACAGCGGCAAGTCAGGCCGACCGGCGACTTCCAAGCCCGCCACAAAGGCGCCGTAGCCCAGCGTTTTACCTTCTTCAAAAAACTGGTTGAAGGCCGCCGTGGTGCTACTGCCGCTGTAGCGGTCACGCGGGAACGTGGTGTCGCCGGCAAAAAGCAAGGCGCCGAAGTAGTTGTCAACGCTGGCAAACGATGCGGGGTCGGGGGACGGTGACTGGAGGTACCAGAAATACCACTCGGCCATGTAGTCACGCAGCCAGTCTTTTTGCGCGGGCACGGAACACGCAGTGCTGGTGACGTCGGTGGTGCTGGAAACGCCGCCGCCGCCGCCGCAAGCAGCCAAAACCAGGGCGGCGCTGAGCAGCGCCGACGGTGCCAGGCCACGCCAAGCCTGGACAGACAACGCGTGCCATTTGCTCATCTCATTTCCCTGTTCAACACCACTCGCGCAGCAGGCGCAACGCGCACCGCCACCTGTACTGTCACCTGTGCCGCCACCTAGAATCTGCCGCCCTGCCATTGTGCTCATGCGCTCATGTCCATTCATGCAGCACCGCGGGTCGGCGCCCGTACCGCGCTTCATTCAACAGCACCCCAACCCATGACCGAACTCGCCAAGTCCTTTGAGCCCGCCGCCATCGAGGCCCGCTGGGGCCCGCTGTGGAACACCAGTGCCGACCACGCACCCACTCTGGACCGCACCAAGCCTTCATTCTCGATCCAGTTGCCGCCGCCCAACGTCACAGGCACGCTGCACATGGGGCATGCCTTCAATCAGACCATCATGGATGCGCTGACCAGGTACCACCGCATGCGCGGATTCAACACGCTGTGGGTGCCGGGCACCGACCACGCGGGCATTGCCACGCAGATCGTGGTCGAGCGCCAACTGCAAGACGCGGGTCTGTCACGTCATACCCTGGGCCGCAAGAATTTTGTCGCTCAGGTGTGGGACTGGAAGGCGACTTCAGGCGCCACCATCACGCAGCAAATGCGCCGCATGGGCGACAGCGTGAGCTGGGCGCACGAGTACTTCACGATGGACGACAAGCTCTCCACCATCGTCACCGAAACCTTTGTGCGCTTGTACGACGAGGGCCTGATCTACCGCGGCCAGCGTTTGGTGAGTTGGGACCCCAAACTGAAAAGCGCGGTGTCGGACCTGGAAGTAGAAAGCGAAGAAGAAGACGGCTGGCTGTGGCACATCAGCTACCCGCTGGAAGACGGCAGTGGCAGCGTGGTCGTGGCCACAACCAGGCCCGAAACCATGCTGGGCGACGTGGCCGTGATGGTGCATCCCGAGGACGAACGCTACACCGCGCTGGTGGGCAAGAACGTGCGTTTGCCGCTGTGCGACCGGCTCATCCCGGTGATAACCGACGACTACGTGGACCGCGCTTTTGGCACCGGCGTGGTGAAGGTCACGCCCGCGCACGACCTGAACGATTACGCCGTGGGCCAGCGCCACAACTTGCCCAGCATTGGCGTGTTAACACTTGACGCGACCATCAACGACAACGCCCCCGCCGCCTACCGCGGGCTGGACCGTTTTGAGGCACGCATACAGGTCGTTGCCGACCTCACGGCGCTGGGGCTCTTGGTCGAGACCAAGAAGCACAAACTGATGGTGCCGCGCTGTGGACGCACCGGGCAGATCATCGAGCCAATGCTCACGAACCAATGGTTTGTGGCGATGAACAAAGCCGGCAAGCCCGTGGGCGACCAACCGGGCACCAGCATCGCGTCAAAAGCCATCGCTGCCGTCGACAGTGGCCGCGTGCGTTTTGTGCCCGAACAATGGGTCAACACCTACAACCACTGGATGCACAACATCCAGGACTGGTGCATCAGTCGCCAGCTCTGGTGGGGCCATCAGATACCGGCCTGGTATGGCACGGGCGGCGAGACTTTTGTCGGCCGAAATGAGGCTGAAGTACGCGCCAGGGCCAACGCTTCAGGCTACACGGGTGAGTTGACCCGCGATGACGACGTGCTCGACACCTGGTACTCCAGCGCGCTGGTGCCCTTCTCGACTTTGGGCTGGCCCGAGAAGACCATCGAACAAGACTTGTTCTTGCCCTCCACG
>JAYVRO010000359.1:0-4713 GCA_043776165.1 Rubrivivax sp.
GCTGTGAGCTCGGTGCGCTGGCTCAAGTGAACGTTGCCCGAGGCAATCTCGACCGAGGCATTGGCGATGGAGTCGGTGGCCACACGAACGGTTTGCATCGAGTCATTGAGTTGCACCACCATGCGTCCGAGAGAACGCAACATGTTGCCAATTTCATCTTGTCGGTTGCTGCCGACTTGCACCGCGAGGTTGCCCGCCGCCACCTGTTCGCTGACGTGCACAGCCTTGTCCAGCTCCTGCACGATGCGTCGCTGCATCGCCCAGGCCCAGGCCAGTGCCGCGCCGGTGGACAGCAAGGCCAACCCAGCCAGCATCAAGGCCAGATCTCGTTGTTCAACATTGGCCACGATCACCGATTCCTCATGCATCCCCTCGATACGGGACGCGACGGCGCCCAAGGCCTTGGTGAGCTCCGCGTGAGTGGTCTCGGCCGCCTTCATGGCGCCCACGCCCATGTTGGTGTCGACTGAAGTCATCTCCACGGCCTTGGCCATTTGTTTGCCATAGCGCTCAAACAAAGGTGCCAAGGCAGCCAGGTGGGTTTTCAGCTGGGAGTCACCGCCGTGCACCCCCACGTTCTTGATGACCTTGCTCTGAATTTGCGCCAAATGGGCCCCCAGCTCGCCGCCAAAGGCCTTGATCTTGGCATCATCGAGCGATGCCACGAGCACCATGGAGCGATAGACATTGGCGTGCGATTTGCCCAGTTCATGCGCCACCTCATTGATGGTTTTCAAGCCGCCCAGGTCGTTCTGGATCGAGTGCAAGATGGCGCTTGACTGGCGTTGTGCCAGCACGGCATAAATGCTGCCTACAGCCAACGCGACAGTGGCGGCCAGCAGCGGCGCAGCAAGCAGTCGAACGGCCAATTTCATTGTTGTTTCCTTGTCATGGCGGTCAGCCGCAAGGTTGTGGCTGACCGAAGCTCCCGGTCCAGGATCAGGGGTAGACACCGCCGCACACAGCGGTTTCACCCAGTCTTTCGCAGTACATCAACTTGGGCTCGATCCTTTTGCTCACGGGGTTGGTGAATTTGTATTCCTGCCAAGCGCCGGTGGCTTTGGCCTTGACCATGGCCACGCGGTCTTTGACAAAGTACTTGCCATCAATGTCGGTCAGCTCGATGAGGTCTTTACCCACTTGTTTGGGGTTGGCGCCATGCGCCAGACACTTGCCATCCAAGCCATAAACCACCAGGTACAAATCGCGATCAACAAACTGTCCGGCCTTGTTGCTGACTTCGGCGTAGCCCTTCTCGATGCCATTGGCTTTGATGAAAACAATGCCTCTCTTGACCATGGCCACGGCTTCGTCTTTGGTGGCCAGGTTGGTGTTGGCACCAGCGTTGTCAAGCGTGATGGTTGCGAGCAAGACAACCAAGGTGAATGCAAGCTTCGTCATGTCAGACTCCTCTCAAGGTGGTTCGGGTCAGGTCAATGGTTGGAAATCAGGCCCATGTCGGCGCTGCTCATGAGGCCTTCGATGTCCATGAGGATCAGCATGCGTTCCACGTCGCCGCTTTTCAGACTGCCGATGCCAGTGATGAAGCTGCTGTCCACACTCGCCGCCAGTTCCGGCGCGGGCTTGATCTGCTCGTGTGTGAGCTCCAGCACGTCGGACACCGAGTCCACCACCGCACCAATCACTCGGCCGCGCACGTTGAGCACGATGACCACGGTGAAGTCGTTGTACTCGTGGGTCGCGCAATTGAGCTTCACGCGCAAATCGATGATGGGCACGATCACGCCGCGCAAATTCACCACGCCCTTGATGAAAGGCGGTGCGTTGGCAATGCGCGTGGGCGGTTCGTAGGAGCGGATTTCTTGCACACGCAAGATGTCGATGCCGTATTCCTCCGTGCCCAGGCGGAAGGTCAAGAACTCACCACTGGCGGCCTGCGGTTTGCCAGGTGCGGCGATAGCGTGGCCGACCTGGCGATGGGCTTCGTGGCGCGCCACCACAGTGGCCTCGGTGATCATGTCCATGGGTTCTCCTGCAAAGGAACTAAGGTGCAAACGGGCGTTGAGATGCGGTGGGGGCTGTCTCAGATATCGGCCATTGGCGCCCGGCTCTGAAGTGCGAGTGAATTTGTCCTGCGATCAATGTCGGCTGCGGCGCACCAGCGAGCCGACATCCAAGATGAGCGCCACGCGCCCGTCGCCCATGATGGTGGCGCCCGACACATCGTCGACCCTGCGGTAGTTGCTCTCGAGGTTCTTCACCACCACTTGTTGCTGGCCCAGAAGCTCGTCCACCATCAACGCCACGCGGCCGCCCTCGTCCTCAACGACGACCATGATGGTGGCCACCTGTTCGACACCAGAGCGCGGCACGCCGAAGACGCGCTCCAGGTCCAGCACGGGCATGAACTCGCCGCGCACTTGCACCACGCGGCCCGTGCCACCGATGGTCTTGACCATGCCAGGCTGCACCTGGAAGGACTCGATGACGCTGGACAGCGGCAAGATGTAGCACTCTTCACCGACGCCCACGCTCATGCCGTCCATGATGGCCAGGGTGAGCGGCAAGCGCACACGCACCGTCATGCCAAAACCCAGGGCGGAGTCGATTTCGACCGCGCCGCCCAGGGCGGTGATGTTCTTCTTCACCACGTCCATGCCCACGCCGCGGCCCGACACGTCGGTCACCACCTCGGCCGTTGAGAAGCCCGGCGAAAAGATGAGGCTCCAGACATCGGTGTCGCTCATGCTGTCGGGCGCATCAATGCCTCGTTCTCGGGCTGTAGCGATCAGCTTTTCGCGGTTCAGACCCTTGCCGTCGTCACGCACTTCAATGACGATGGAGCCCCCTTGGTGTGTGGCCGCCAAGGTGATCGTGCCGCTCTCTGATTTGCCATTTGCCAGGCGCTCGGCCGGTAGCTCGATGCCGTGATCGCAGCTGTTGCGCACCAGGTGGGTGAGCGGATCGGTGATCTTCTCCACCAGGCCCTTGTCAAGCTCGGTGGCTTCACCTTGCGTCACAAACTCCACCTTCTTGCCGAGTTTGCTCGCCAAGTCGCGCAGCATGCGTGGGAAGCGGTTGAAGACCATCGACATGGGGATCATGCGGATCGACATCACGGCCTCTTGCAAGTCGCGTGTGTTGCGCTCCAAATCCGCCAGGCCTGCGGCCATTTGCTGAAAAAGCGCGGGGTCGATCTCTTTGCTGTTTTGCGCCAGCATGGCCTGAGTGATGACGAGTTCGCCCACCAGGTTGATGAGTTGGTCAACCTTCTCGACGGACACCCGCAGCGTGCTTGATTCAGGCCCTGCGGCGGCCTTTTCAGCCTTGGGCGCCGCTATGGGCGAGGCTGGCCTGGCTTGTGGCGCAGACTGCGCGCTGGCCAAGGGTTTGAGCACCACCTGTTCACGCGCCACATGGAAAGTAAAGAGGTCCAACAAATCGTTGTCAGCCGTGCTGGTGGTGATCTTGAAACGGCGCATGCCATGGGCATCGATCGCCTGGTCCAGCGCCTCAATGCGCCCCAAGTCGGTGATCTCTTGAAAGAGCTCGACCAGGTTGTCGGCCTGCGATGCGTCTTGCAGCGGGCCCAGGATGAGTTCGAGCTGGCGCTCGTCCGAGGCCAATGCGGGTGCAGCAGGGTTTGAGCCAGGGTCGGGTTGCACGGGGGCAACTGCCTGCGCAGTGGGTTTGGGCACCGTCTTGCCGCTGGCCATGGCGCGAATCGAAACCAACAATTCACGTGTGTCGATGGGGCCAGCGCCGTTGCCCTGGTGGCGCGCCAGTTGCGCCTTGAGCGCGTCGCCCGACGCCAGCAGCACATCCACCATCGGTGCCGTGGCTTGCAGCTCGTGGCGGCGCAGTTTGTCCAGCAGCGTTTCCATGTCGTGCGTCAGTTCAGCCACGTCAGAGAAACCGAAAGTAGCCGCGCCACCCTTGACCGAGTGCGCGCAGCGGAAGATGGCGTTCAGCTCCTCGTCATCGGCGTTGTCGATGTCGATGGCCAGCAGCATCTGCTCCATGGTGTCGAGGTTTTCACCGGCTTCCTCAAAGAAGACTTGATAAAACTGCGTGAGGTCGATACCCGCCGACAGGTGGCCGCCTTCGTTGGTCATTTCACCCATGGTGTAGTTGCTCCTGCGCTGTGTGGATCGTTAACAACGAGGTGGCACATCATTAACGAATGACCTTACTGATTACTTCGATCAACTTGGTGGGGTCAAAAGGTTTGACCAACCAACCGGTGGCGCCGGGATGGTGCCCGGCGTAAGCTGGGGCGTTCGAACTCATTTTCGGCAGCGCACCCCAAAAGATTGAGCGCAATACGTGGTAAATCAGGCCTCAATTGCTGCCTGTGTGAGGCTTGAGAGAGGCATGAGGGAGGTTTGGGCGGTGCCTACGCGCCGCTTTCGCGACGCTTGTGTGACGTCAAGCAGCGCGCTGCGCCACGGTGCTGGCCCATACTTGTTGCATGAACCGTGCTGCCTCGCCAACCCCCGCAACCGCCCCGGCAACGCCGATCACGCGCTTGTTGCATCTGGAGGACGCCGAACCCGATCACGAACTGGCCATGGCGCACTTGCGTCGATTCGGGATGTCGGTGCTGGCCACCCGCGTCGAGTCGCGCGAAGAGTTTGCCCACGCTTTGACGGGGGAGTGGGACTTGATCCTGTCCGACTACAACTTGCCCGGCTTCACGGGTGTGCAAGCGCTGCAGATGATGCGAGCTTCGGGCCGTGAGCTGCCTTTCAT
>JAYVRO010000360.1:0-4710 GCA_043776165.1 Rubrivivax sp.
GCCCGGCGTGCCGCGCGCGAAGGTTTTGCGCACCGCTTCAGCCCGCACGACTACGAAGCCTTTGCCACGAGTTTTGGCTTTGAAGAGACCGCCGACCAAAAGGCCGCTATCCACGCTGTCATCCAAGACATGATCAGCCCCAAACCCATGGACCGCCTGATCTGCGGCGACGTCGGCTTTGGCAAGACCGAAGTCGCTTTGCGCGCCGCGTTTGTGGCCGTGCACGCGGGCAAACAAGTCGCCATCCTGGCGCCCACCACACTCTTGGCCGAGCAGCACTTTCAGACCCTGGTGGACCGCTTTGGCAAGTGGCCGGTCAAGATCGCCGAGCTCTCGCGCTTTCGCAGCCCCAAGGAAGTGAAAGCCGCCGTTGCGGGCATTGAAGACGGCACGATCGACATCGTGGTGGGCACCCACAAGCTGCTCAGCTCAGACGTTAAGTTCATGCGCCTGGGGCTCTTGGTCATCGACGAAGAACACCGGTTTGGCGTGCGCCACAAAGAGGCCATGAAGGCCCTGCGCGCTGAGGTGGATGTGCTCACCCTCACCGCCACGCCCATCCCGCGCACCCTGGGCATGGCGCTGGAAGGGCTGCGTGACTTGAGCGTGATTGCCACCGCGCCACAGCGCCGCCTGGCCATCAAGACCTTTGTGCGCAACGAGGGCAACAGTGTCATTCGTGAAGCCGTGCTGCGTGAGTTAAAGCGCGGTGGCCAGGTCTACTTTTTGCACAACGATGTCGAAAGCATCCAGCACCGCAAAGAGAAGCTCGCCGAACTGGTGCCCGAAGCGCGCATTGCCGTGGCGCATGGCCAAATGCCCGAGCGTGAACTGGAGAGCGTGATGCGCGACTTTGTCGCCCAGCGCTACAACTTGCTGTTGTGCTCGACCATCATCGAAACCGGCATCGACGTGCCCACTGCCAACACCATCGTGATGAGCCGCGCCGACAAGTTCGGTCTGGCGCAGTTGCACCAGTTGCGCGGTCGCGTGGGCCGCAGCCACCACCAAGCTTATGCCTACTTGCTGGTGCCTGATGTCGAGAGCTTGACCAAACAAGCGGCGCAGCGCCTGGACGCCATCCAACAAATGGAAGAGCTCGGCTCGGGTTTCTATTTGGCCATGCACGACCTGGAAATACGCGGCGCCGGTGAGGTGCTGGGTGAGAACCAAAGCGGCAACATGCTGGAGGTGGGTTTTCAGCTCTACAACGACATGCTGGCCGAGGCCGTGCGCTCGCTCAAGGCCGGGCGCGAACCCGATTTGCTCAACCCCTTGGGGGGACTCTTGGGAGGCACCACCGAAGTGAATTTGCATTCGCCAGCGCTGTTGCCCACGGCCTATTGCGGCGACGTTCAAACCCGTTTGAACCTCTACAAACGCCTGGCCACGGCCAGCAAAATGGAAGCCATCGACGCCTTGTTTGAAGAGCTCACCGATCGCTTTGGCAAACTACCCGCCCAAGGTCAAACGTTATTTGATACACACCGACTGCGTGTGCAGGCCAAGCCTTACGGCGTGATCAAGATCGATGCCGGGCCGCGGCTGATGAACATCAACTTTCGACCCAACCCACCGGTCGACGCACGCAAGGTCATCGAGCTGGTGCAAAAAAACCGCCACATCAAGTTGGTGGGCAACGAAAAACTGCGCATCGACAAAGAGCTCCTCACTGCCGCCGAGCGCGCGCAGTTTGTGCGGGATGTGCTCAAGGGGCTGGGGCAGCCGGTGGCAGCAATTGATTCAAGCACACAGGGAGTCTGACCATGGCCTTGCACCCCAGCTTACCTGCCTCACCCTACGCGCTGCTTGAACCCGAGCATCGTTGGTTTCCCGCCGATGAATCACTGCGCGCAAGTTCCTACGAAAAACTCTTGCCGCCCTTGGTCGCCAATATTCGGCGCGAGGTTCAGGCTTGGCGCAGTGCAAGTTATGCCGGTGCATCGCCCACTTCCCGGGCGCTGCTGCAATGGTGGTTTGACACCGAGCATCAAGTTGAAGACTCAGGCCGAACGCTGACTGCATTTCGCTACTACTTTGCCCAGCGCGAAGCCGTGGAATCGGTGATCTGGTTGCACGACGTGCGCCGGGTGCGTGACAAGTTTGATTTGTTGCGCTTTGACGCATCAGGCGCCGCTTCAGCCAACATGTTTGACGAAGACTGGCCGCGCTACGTGGTGAAGATGGCCACCGGTGCCGGCAAGACCAAGGTGTTGTCGCTGCTCATCGCCTGGAGCTACTTTCACAAGCTCTACGAGGGCGACTCAACACTCGCTCGCAACTTCCTGCTGATCGCACCCAACATCATCGTGCTCGACCGTTTGCGCGCTGACTTCGACGGCCTGCGCATCTTCTTCAACGACCCCGTGTTGCCTGACAACGGGTTTGCCGGGCGCGATTGGCGCGATGACTTTCAGCTCACCTTGCACATCCAAGACGACGTGCGCATCGTGCGGCCCACGGGCAACTTGTTTCTTACCAACATTCACCGCGTCTACCTCGGCGACGTGCCCGAGCCCAGCCTTGAAGACGACGACTTGCGCGACTATTTTCTTGCACCCTTCGGCGCCAAGCCTGCGGGCAAAACGACGGACAGCCACACCGACCTGGGCGAGATCGTTCGAGAAGTGCAAGAACTGGCCGTCTTCAATGACGAAGCCCACCACATTCATGACAACCGGCTGGCCTGGTTCAAGAGCATCCAGGACATTCACCACCGCATGCTGCAAAAAGATGCGCGCCTCGCCTTACAGCTTGACGTGACCGCCACGCCGCGCCACAACAACGGCGCCATCTTTGTGCAGACCGTCAGCGACTATCCACTGGTCGAAGCCATCCACCAAAACGTCGTCAAGCACCCCGTTCTGCCTGACGCCGCCAGCCGCTCACGCTTGCAGGAATACAAGAGCGCCATCTTCACCGAGAAGCACGCCGACTACCTGCAACTGGGCGTCGAAGAATGGCGCAAGAGTTACGCCGAACACGCTGCACTGGGTAAAAAAGCTGTGCTCTTTGTGATGGTCGACGACACACGCAATTGCGACGAAGTGGGTGCCCATCTGCAACGCATTGCGCCTGAACTTGTGGGCGCGGTTTTGGTCATCCACACCAAGGCCAATGGTGAGATTTCAGAGGCAGCGTCCAGCAAGAACAAAGACGAGCTGGAGGTGCTGCGCAAACAGTCCAACGCCATCGACACCTGGAATTCGCCGTTCAAGGCCATCGTCTCGGTCTTGATGCTCAAGGAAGGTTGGGACGTGCGCAACGTCACCACCATCGTTGGCCTGCGCGCCTACGCTGCGCAAAGCAACATCCTGCCCGAACAAACCCTGGGGCGGGGCTTGCGCCGCATGTATTTCGGTAGCGATCAAGCCGAGACTGTGTCCGTCATGGGCACACCCGCCTTCATGGAATTTGTCGAATCCATTCAAAGCGAAGGTGTCAGTTTCGAGCGCGTGCCCATGGGTGGCGGCGCAACCGATCGTGAAGATTCCCTTGTCGTTGAAGTCGATACCGAGAACAAAAGCAAGGACATTGACGCGCTCGACATCGCACTGCCCAAACTCGCGCGACGCTTTCACCGCGAGTTCAAAGACATGGCCGCACTCGACCCCTCCAGCTTCAACAACCCGCGCCTGCCCATACAGCCTTTCACACCCGAACAAACACGCGAAATCGTCTTCAAGACCATGCTCGATGGCGAACAACACCACAGCATCACATTAGACGATTCTGGCCTTGCCGACTACCGCTCTGTCGTCGCCTACTTTGCACGCCAGTTGCTGAAAGATTTGCGCTTGGTGGGTGGCTACGACTTGCTCTACCCCAAGGTCAAAACGTTCTTGCGCGAGCACTTGTTTGAAGCCTCACCGGTCGATCTTGAAGACCCCGTGGTGTTGCGCAACCTCAGCGAGCCCACAGTCTGCAAACTGGTGTTCGACCACTTCAAAGCAGGCATCAATGCCCTGACCGTGCAAGACAGTGGTGCCACGCACATCGAAGACCACATCCGCCTGCGCGACACACGGCCCTTTCGTACCCAGCCGCGCGGCTTTGTTGTCACCAAAAAGTCGATCTTCAACCGCATGGTCGGCGAGGCCAACGCGGGTGGCTTGGAGCTCGCTTTTGCGGCGTTCCTCGAAGCCGCTGATGACGTGCAGGCCCACGCCAAGAACTACATGGCCGTGGGCTTCAAGATCGACTACGTGCGCGCCAACGGTGAGCTGTCCACCTACACACCCGACTTCATCGTGCGTGATACCGCTGGCGCCGTGTGGATCATTGAAACCAAGGGCCGCGAAGAACTTGACCTGCCGCAGAAGATGGCGCGGCTGAAGCAGTGGTGCGCTGACGCCACGGCGGCCAGCGTGGCCGCCGGTGGGCCTTGCTACGGCTTCGCGTACGTGGATCAGCAAGGCTTCGAGCAGCACGAGCCCCAGACCTTAGCGGGGCTCGTGACCAGCTTCCGTGAATATCAGGTTTCGCCTTGACGAAAACCGACAAACCGTAAATACTGCCGAGATGAAAACCACCTTTGATCTGCCTGACCCACTGCTGCGCAAGGCCAAGGCCGCAGCGGCCGATCAAGGGCGCCCGCTGCGCGACTTGGTGGCCGAGGCGCTCACCGAGAAACTCGGCGCTCTGGCGCGCGCCAAAACCGCACGCTCCGCACGCGACAGTGAATGGAAGGCGTTCGAGGCCAAATTACAA
>JAYVRO010000361.1:0-4687 GCA_043776165.1 Rubrivivax sp.
ATGGCGCAGCGTGCTTTGCTGCGGGTTACCCACCGGGTTGCGCGTCGCGCTGTGCCAATGCCGGGAACAAGCGCAGCCACAGGGCGGCCACGATCACCGTGCCCACGCCGCCCAAAACCACCGAGCCCACCGGCCCCAGCCACGCGGCGGTGGCGCCCGATTCAAATTCGCCCAGCTGGTTGCTGCCGCCAACAAACACGGAGTTCACTGCCCCCACGCGCCCGCGCATGGCGTCGGGTGTTTCCAGTTGCACCAAGGTCTGACGAATGACCACACTCACCATGTCGGCGGCCCCGGCCACGGCCAGCAAACCCAACGAGAAAACAAAGTGCGTCGACAGGCCAAAAGCCAACGTGGCCATGCCATACAGCGCCACTGCGCCCAACAGCACATGCCCAGTGCGCCGCTGAATGGGCCAACGCGCCAGCGCCAACGACATGGCCAGCGCGCCCAAGGCAGGCGCCGCACGCAAGAGGCCCAGGCCCCAGGAACCCACGTGCAAGATGTCGCGTGCAAACATGGGTAGCAGTGCAACGGCACCTCCCAGCAGCACGGCAAAAAGATCGAGCGAGATGGCGCCCAGCACAACTTTGTTCTCACGCACGTAGTGCACACCCGCCAGCAAACGTGCCCAGCTCATCTCATCCCTGATGGGCAAAGGCAGGTGTCGAATAGTCGAGCACAGCACGCCCGCTGCGGCAAAGAGCGCAACGCAGGTGCCGTACACCCAGGCCGCGCCTGCCACGTAAAGCGCACCACCGATGGCCGGGCCAGCAATCACAGCCCCTTGCCAACCCGCCGAACTGATGGCCAGAGCACGGGCCAGTAAATGCGCGGGCACCAAAGCTGGCGTCAACGCCTGCTGCGCCGGGAACTGAAAAGCACGCACAGTGCCCAGCACGACCGACAGGCCAAGCAGCCATTCACGTTGGGCTGAGCCCGTCGCGCTGACCAACACCAGCACCAAAGCCAGCACGGCCTGGATGAGCATACAAAGCGCCACGATGCGCGCGCGCTGAAAGCGGTCCACCACATGGCCGGCCACCAGCACCAAGGCCAGCGACGGCGCAAATTGAAAGAGACCCACCAGCCCCAGATCCCAGGCCGATGCGGTGAGCTCGTACATCTGCCAACCCACGGCCACCATCATCATCTGATTGCCTGCCGTGCCCAACAGACGCGCAATCCACAAGCGTTTGAAGAGCGGGTACGAAAAGGGAGATTCGGGGCTCAAGATGGCGGGAGCTGGACGCTAACGAGTGAGGTGACGGTGTTGGCAACTGCAAGGGCGGTGACGCTTGAGAAGAAGCCACATTGCGACTTCACCTTAGCACGCACAAGGCACCGGCTGCGGGGGCGCTTTCCACTGGTGCTTTCACTCGATGATGCGCGGGGACTGCGACGTAAACTCGCGGCGCCATGCACCCTGATCGCACCCCATGACCCTCTTGCTCACAGCGCTTGCCCTGGTGGCGGGCTACGTCATCGGCTCGCTCTCATTTGCCGTCATCGTCAGCCGTCTTTTTGGACTGGCCGACCCGCGCAGCTATGGCTCGGGCAACCCCGGCGCCACCAACGTGCTGCGCTCGGGCAACCGCCACGCAGCGATCATCACCTTGATGCTGGACGCCTTGAAAGGTTACGTGCCTGTGCTCTTGGTGCTGGTATTTGGCGCACCCTACGGCTTGGGTGCAGGCACAGCAGCGTTTGTCGGATTGGCCGCCTTCATGGGCCACGTGTGGCCTGTGTTCTTTGGCTTCAAGGGCGGCAAGGGTGTGGCCACGGCTGCGGGTGTGTTGATGGCCATCAACCCCGGTTTGGCGTTGGCCGCCTTGTTGACCTTTGCCATCATGCTGGCCTTCTTTCGCTATGTCTCGTTGGCGTCTTTGGTGGCGGCGACTTTTGCGCCGTTTTATCAACTGCTGATCTGGGGCGCAGCGCCAGCATTCGGCGCCATCATGGTGATGAGTTTGTTGCTCATCTGGCGCCACGAAGGCAACATCAAAAAGCTCATGGCAGGCACCGAAAACAAGTTCGGCGCAAACCCTGCCGACGTTTCGCATGACGCAAAGTCAACCCACCGACACGGGCACAAAAAGGGAAACAAATAATGCTTCAACGATTTGACGTCGGCGCACGTTTGTCAGAGATGGCCGTTCATAACAGCACCTGCTGGCTGGCTGGACAAGTGGCCTCCGACAGCAGCCAAGACATCAGCGGTCAAACGCGCCAGGTGCTGGCCGCCATTGACGCCTTGCTGGCCCGCGCAGGCACCGACAAAAGCAAGATCTTGATGTGCCAGATCTTCATCCAAGACCTGGCCGATTTCCCTGCCCTCAATACCGTGTGGGAAGCCTGGGTAGCCCCGGGCAACGCCCCACCACGCGCCACCGTGGTGGCCAATTTGGCCAAACCTGCGTGGAAAGTGGAGATGGTGGTGACCGCTGCCATCTGAAGTGCCCTTTGCCTCCGTATTTGACGCATGACATGAGGCAAGGCATGAGCCAAGGAATGGCATGACCCGCGCCGACATGATGGGCGCCTTGGTGTCCTTCATCGCGCGGCTCATCACTGGCGCGCAAGGCCATTGGCGTGGCTGCGCGCCCATGGCAGAGCAGCGCATCTATTTCGCCAATCACCAAAGCCACCTCGACTGGGTACTGATCTGGGCCGCGCTGCCCAAAGACCTGCGCGCCAGCACGCGCCCGATCGCCGCGCGGGACTACTGGACGGCTTCGCCGTTCAGACATTGGCTCACGCGCGAGGTCTTCCATGCCGTGTACGTGAGCCGTACGCGCACCGACGATCAAGATCCGCTGGAACCCTTGGCCCAAGCACTGGGCAACGGGGACTCACTGGTCATCTTCCCGGAAGGCACACGCTCCAACAAGGGCTTGCCCCAGGCCTTCAAAAGTGGCCTCTTCCACTTGGCCGAGCAGTTCCCTGCCGTGCAGCTTGTGCCGGTGTGGATAGACAACGTGCAACGCGTGATGCCCAAAGGCGAAGTGGTGCCCGTACCCATTTTGTGCACGGCCACTTTTGGCACACCCATGCACCTGGGCGAAGGCGAGGACAAGCGCGCTTTTCTCGAGCGCGCACGTGACGCGGTTGTTGCCCTGCGGCCGGTCAGCACATGAGTTCACTGCGCCGACTCGACGTTGACCAGCAGGTGGCCCTGCTGTTTGTGGTGCTCTTTGGTTTGTTGCTGCTCGTCACCACCGTGGCGGTGATTGCCTCCTTGCGACGTGACGACAACGACGCACGCCATGAGCAGATCAAGCGCGACTTGCGCGCGCTGTGGGTCGGGACCACGCTGTTCTGGCTGGCATGGATCGCAGGCCCCATCGGCGCGACCTTAACGTTTGGTGTGATCAGCTTTTTGGCCTTGCGCGAGTTCATCACATTGGCGCACACCCGTCGCAGCGACCACCGCAGCTTGCTGCTGGCCTTCTTCGTCGTCTTGCCCATCCAATTTTTGCTGGCGGGAACGGTGCACTTTGACCTCTTCAGCGTCTTCATCCCCGTCTACGTCTTCCTGGCACTGCCCGTGGCCAGCGCCCTGGCGGGTGACCCCGAGCGCTTCTTGGAGCGCAATGCCAAGATCCAATGGGGCATCATGGTTTGCGTCTATGGCCTGAGCCACGCGCCTGCGCTTTTACTGCTCGACTTCAAGGGTTTTGAAGATCGCGGCGCCTTTCTCGTCTTTTTTCTGGTGGTGGTGGCGATGGCCGCGCAACTCATGCAAGAAGCAACGAGCCGCTGGTTGCGCCGCCGTCCCGTGGCGCGCCACATCGACCGCTCGTTTTCGTACCGCGCCTGGTTGGCCGGCGCCTTGTTCGCGGCTTTTGTTGGCGCGGCGCTTTACTGGATCACCCCTTTCAAAGCGCCACAAGCTTTGGCCATGGCCTTCATCGCTGCAGGCTGCGGCACGCTGGGCGCGTTTGTGATGAAAGCCTTGAAGAAGGACGCTGGCGTGCGCTTTTGGGGCAACCGCAGCAGCGTCACCGGCGCCGTGGGCTTGCTCGACCGTGTGGCGCCCCTGTGCTTCGCCGCGCCTGTGTTTTTTCATTCACTGCGCTGGTACTTTGAGTTGGGGCATTGAGCAGCGTGACCAGCCTGCGCATCCTCGGCATCGACCCCGGTTTGCAGCGCACGGGTTTTGGCTTGATCGACGTGGACGGGCCGCGCTCAAGTTACGTGGCCAGCGGCGTCATCAGCACCCTGGAAGCACCTCGCGGCGACCTGCCTTTGCGTTTGAAGATCATCTTCGACGGTGTGCGTGAAGTGATGACGCGATGGCAGCCCACCTGCGCGTCCATCGAGATCGTCTTCGTCAACGTCAACCCACAAAGTACTTTGCTGCTGGGCCAGGCACGCGGTGCCGCCATCGCTGCTGTGGTGTCGAACGATGTGCCGGTGGCCGAGTACACGGCACTTCAAATGAAAAAAGCCATCGTGGGCCACGGCCTGGCCAACAAAGAGCAGGTGCAAGAGATGGTCAAGCGTTTGCTCAAACTCAGTGTGCTGCCGGGCAAAGACGCTGCCGACGCCCTGGGCATCGCCATCACCCATGCCCACGCGGGCTCGTCACTGGCGGCGGCGGCCGTGGGCGCACCCTTGCAGCGGCGCCAACATGCGCAGTACCGCAAGGGACGGATTTATTGAGCGCCTCATTTGCGTGTAGTTC